>JAUXCJ010000296.1 GCA_030618965.1 Thiomargarita sp. | reverse complement strand
ACCAATCCTATAAGGATACCTATGACAATCAATAAAACTAGATTTATCAACCAACCATGACGCATTAGGCTTTCCTCCGACGTAATATCCAAACCATTATGCCAATACCGATTAAAAAGATTGGTAAAAGGAATAAAAAGAAGCTGCCTAATAAAATTCGTGCATTGGGTGAAAAATCTAAGCTAAGATCAACCGCAGTTTTTGACGGAATATCAATAAAATTATCATCTTCTGCCAACCAGTTCATCATTTTTTGCCCCAGTTCCATATTTGCCCCATATCCTACATAAGCATTAGACAAAAAATCACCTTCGCCAACAATAATCATCCGTTGTTCTTTATTATTGAGCTCATCTGTATCTTCAGAATCCTCTGACACTTCTTCAGACTCATCATTCTCAGATCCTTCCTCGTGCTCATGATCATGGCTTTCTTCTCGAACCAGCGCATAAGCAATATTCAAAGGTCCATTAATATCTACACCTTCATCATATTGCACCATTCCTTCAGATTTACCAGTTTCTGACCATGCTTGTGGATGCGTTGTCAATAATGGATTTTCTAACCAAGCTTCATTTTCTGGCGGAACCACTACTAATCCACTGGCTTGAGGAAATAAACTTAATTCGTTTTCCAGCCCTAAAGTAATAGGATGATTACGATACCCAGATGTAGTTATTGACACAACAGCAGGATTAGCACCAAAAATTTGACTAGTTGGATCAACAATCATACCCGGCTGGGTTGTCAAACCAACATTTTCAGCCAGCGGTTCTAAGCCTGCTAAAGAAATACTAGGATCAAGCAGCCACAAGAGATTACCGTTTTTCTGCTCAATATATTCCATAATCATGCTAACTTCGCCAGGTAATAACTTATTCTGGGGAGTCGCAATAACTAAAACATTAGTATTATCAGGAATACCTGTGCCTTCACCTAAATTCAGGCTTTGTACCTCGAATCCGGTATTTTTCAAAGAAAATGCCCATTGACTGAGATCATAATCTTTACCTTTGTTGGCACTGCGCTCACCATGCCCTTCTAAAAAAACAATCAAGCGATTATCAGTACGTGCTATTCGTTGGAAGGCTGAAGTCAAATTTTGTTCCGACAAAGGACCTTCCCGCAAATGCTCACTACGTCCTTGATAATCAATAATCAGTTCGACAGGAGCTTCAACCCCTCGCTCACGCAATTCACCTGGTACAGTGAAAGGATCAACAAAATGTAAACTAATATCCGTTTTATACCGTTGATAGCGTTCCACTGCATTTTGGATATATTTACGTAACTCATTATCTTTACTAGCATAAGCTGTAATTGTTATCGGATTTGACATCGTATCCAATAAACTTTTACTGGCTTCTGACAAACTATGCAAATTATTAACTGTCCAATCAGTTTTCACCTCATAGCGTTCACTTAACCAAGCTATTAAACCTACGACGATAACCAATAGCACTGTAAACAGGCTATTTTGAAAAGCTGCTTGTAAATGAGTACGTTTTGTAACCTTCATAATTTAACCTTATTTGTTATTGGAGACGTTCAGCATTCAAACGACGGATACTTAAAATTAAAAACAGCACTATCAACAAGATATAATAAACAACATCTGCTGTACTAAACAGCCCCTTTAATAAAGGCTGATAATGCTTAGTAATCGCCCAATAACCAAGACTTAAAACGCCCTCTGCTCCTTCACCGACTTTATCTGCCCAATCCAGCATCCACAATAATAAGAAAACTCCAAAGGTGCTAATTGCTGCAATCGTAGGCTGCTCTGTCAAAGTAGAAATATATAAACCAATCGCTGTCAAAGTACTCAATAATAAAACAATGCCCAATACACCCGCGCCCAATTGTCCCCAATCAAGCGAACCTCCTAAAAGTAGCGATAAAGGCATCAACATCAACATAACCAACATAACCATAAAAAAGCCCATTAAACCTAGGAACTTACCGAGAATAATACTGGTCATTGACACAGGAGCAGACAACAACAGAGGCAAAGTTTTATTTCGCCGCTCTTCACTGATTAAGCGCATTGTCAAAATAGGCGTAATCAGCAACAATACAACGCCGAACCAATCAAACAAAGAACCAACAACCAGCGTCGTCAAACCGGGCGCATCAGGATTACTACCCAAACTACTTTGCACATCTGGCTGTAAAAGCTCGGACAGCAAATTAGTAAAAAACCAACCAAAAATCACTTGCATCGCTGCCAAAATACTCCAAGCCAGCGGTGATAAAAATAAACTTCGTAACTCTCGTGCAGCAATTGTCCACATATTCACTTATCCATTAATTATTATTAGCCGTCAACGCGACAAAGATTTGTTCTAAACTGCGTTGTTCAGGAATTAACTCGTATAATCCCCAATTAGCTGCCACTGCTTTTTCTACTAAAAATTCAGCCGGACTATGTTCTGCAACATATTGAATATAAAAGCTATTCTCTTTTAACGCCTCAACATTCTCCACTCCTTCAATTTGTTTTAAAACTTCTAAAGAAGGTGGACGCTGCAAAGCAATTTGTAAATGAGTCGTCTGTATTTGTGCCAACAAACCGCTAATCGTATCATTTAAAATTAATCGCCCTTGATTAATAATTTGAACATGATTACACACTGCCTGCACTTCCTGCAAAATATGACTCGACAAAATTACACTACAATCTTTAGCCAGTTCGCCGATTAATTCACGAATCTTAATCATTTCCTGCGGGTCTAAACCAATCGTCGGCTCATCCAAAATCACAACCGATGGCTTATGAATAATAGCCTGAGCGATACCCACCCGTTGTTGATAACCTTTGGACAAATTCCCCACCAAACGCCGGCGTACTTGTCCTATATTACACTGTTCAACCACACGATCTATCGCTTGAGCAATACTGCGGCGTGGCAAATGATGCAATTTCGCACAAAATCGCAAATACTCCTCAACCCGCATTTCCCGATAAACCGGCGGCTGCTCTGGCAAATAACCAATAGCCGCCTTAGCTTTCAAGGGATAATCCAACAAATCATGTCCAGCAATCGACACCTGCCCCAAAGTCGGCGCAAGCGTGCCAGTAATCATCTGCATAGTGGTAGTTTTCCCCGCCCCATTAGGACCAAGAAAACCCAACACCTGCCCACGTTTAACCTCAAAACTAATATCATTTACGGCACATAAAGACCCGTAAAAACGCGATAAATTTTGAACTGAAATCAAAGTATCAGCATTCATTGATTATTCTACTCTCTCATTTTTGGTTTGAAATCTCACAATCAATTATAATTCAAATTCGCACAAATCCTCAATTACACAATTTTCACACTTAGGCTGACGCGCAACACAAACATAACGCCCATGCAAAATCAGCCAATGATGAGCATTTTTCTTATACACTTCAGGCACACACTTTAATAAACGCTTTTCAACCTCAGCGACAGTCTTACCCTTAGCTAAACCTATGCGATTAGCCACCCTAAAAATATGGGTATCAACAGCAATAGTAGGCTCACCAAAAGCCGTATTTAAAATAACATT
>JAUXCJ010000321.1 GCA_030618965.1 Thiomargarita sp. | reverse complement strand
AGATTCATAACTATGAATGTTCTGTTTTTCTACCTTTTCTGCTTCTTCTATTAGTGGAGGCTGTTCTTCTATTAATTCTTTAGGTGTGTCGAACTGGTAGTGTAAATTCCCTTCTTCATCGCCTTCTAAATGCACCGCTTTGAATTGTTGCCCTGTCGCCATACAGCCTAAAATCTCCACAGATAAAGCCGGTAATAAAGTCTCGGTTAAAATTGCATCAATATTATGTGTACCAGAAGAAACACCATGCTTAACCAGTGTGTCTACTAAACTATCCTCGTAAGTTAATCGTGCTTGGTATTTTTCCCAAAAGCGTTCTTGCAATTTAGCCAGTTTAAGCGTGACAATGTGGCGAATTTCTAAATGCCCCAACGGGTAATAGGGTACCACAATTAAACGGCTTAAAAAGCGTCTTTGAAAATATTCTAATAATTCCGGGCGGATGGCTTCTTCTAATTGTTCGGGGCTGGGTAAGAAATTAGAGGCATTATATAATTTTGTGATTGTCTCTGTTCCAAGCTGAGAAGTGAAAAAAATCAATGTGTTTCGTAAATCTATCACCAGCCCTTTGCCATCACTTAATATCCCTTTTTCAAATAATTTCATAATTGCAGGGTGTGCTTTTTCAATATCTTCCAGCAATATAATAGTATAAGGATGATGTTGTGCCGCATCAGTAAAAGTTCGCCCTTTACAAATGGCGTTGAGCAAGCATTCGCTGAATGATGAAGCACTATCCTCTTCTTGATAAATTGACATTTTCATCATCACGAGATGATGTTCGCCACCGTAGAGCAGTTCCCCCAAACTCTTTGCAGTTTCCTTTTTTCCAACACCGCTTGGGCCAACCAGCAAAAATAACCCTCTTGGTTTTTTAGGATTATCCAATCCTGCCTGAGCCGTTTGAATACGTCGAGCAATGCTTTCAATCGCGTGTGGTTGTCCGATAATGTGCTCAGCCATTTTTTCTTTAAGTGTCAAAATGGTCTCAATTTCATTAGTCAGCAACTTTTTAACAGAAATACCGGTCCAATCTGAAATGACTGTCGCAATCATGTTTTTATCAACATGGGTAGGAATCAAAGGATTATCGGCCTGAATTTTTGCCAGTTTTTCTTTAACCTTCTTCAGTTGAGTCTGCAAAATTCCTTTTAATTCTCCTTTTTTAGGAGAAAGCAGAGGATTTTTTGACGGTTTAGATGGTTTAGAGGGTTGGCGTAATAAGGCTCCGATTCCTTTTTGTGGCATATTTTCAGAAAATCGCTCGGTTTTCAATAGAGTCTCGGTTTCCTCATTCCCGGCTTCGGGTACAGTTTCCAGAGCTTTTTCCAATTCCCTGACTTTTATGACTAAAGCCTGTTCATTTTCCCAACGTTTATTAACTTCAGTTTTTAAATGCTTTAAGTGGCTTAATTCACTAGTAATTTTGTCCAAACGTGAACTTTGCTCACGCTGCAAAAGATACAATTCTTCTTGCAAACACAAAATCCGTTGTGAAATAGCTTCTAATACCGGAGGGCTGATAGTTTGAGCAATGGACACCCTCGCACAAGCAGTATCTAATACGCTCATGGCTTTTTCTGGTAATTGTCGTCCAGATAGATAGCGATGCGATAAATGAACCGCTTGCTGTAAAGCTTCCTCAGTCGTATGAACCTTATGGTGTTTTTCTAAAGCGGTAACCCAGCTTCTTAGCATAATTATAGCCATTTCTTGGCTAGGTTCATCAAGCTGAATCACTTGAAATCTCTGTATCAAGCTGGGTTCTTTTTCAAGATATTTTTGGTAAGCTGAACGGGTTATGGCTACAATTGTACGCAGTTCTCGGCGAGCTAAGGTTTGTTTTAATAAATGAGCCGCATCTTCCATGAGAGTTTCGGCTTCATCAATAAACAATATCATAGGTGATACATTTTGACAGATTGATTTAATTTTTCTTTCAAATGTTCCCTTTTTATCAACTTTATAGCGTTCAATGTCGAGTAAACGTATTGAGACATTTTGCAAACTGGCAGGCACTTTAGATTTAATAATTCTCAAAGCTAAAGATTCCACCAGCGTGGTTTTACCAACACCAGCATCACCAATTAAAATTACACAATTCTGATTGCGACAACTTAAAGTATTAATCAGTTCATGAATTTCAGAATCTCGCCCTTTTATAGACTCAATCGCCCCTGATTCTGATAATTGTTGTTCATTTAAATCAATAGTATATTCATCTAAAAATGGATTTACAGTGGTTGTTTGTTGAATGGAGTTTTTAAGATATTGCCGTAGCGACTCACTAGAAATTTTCAACAAAGAGGGGGGAAGTTTATTTAATAAATCATGCTCAATGAGGGCTAATAATAAATGTCCTGATTGAACTAAATCAGTTTCAACTTGCAAATAAGCAATTGCTTGGTGTAACCAATTGGGAATTAAGGGAGAAAAAGCGTCTGTCGTTTTAGAAGTAGGCGGTAAGGTGAGGGATATTTCTCCCATCAGTTTAGGGATAGAAATTTTATACTGATATAAAATAGCTTGTAAATCAGTATCAGGTTGTTCTAATAATTGGAATAATATGTGTTCAATTTCTAAACAGCAATCTTTTTGCTCGCATAATTCAAAAGAGAGTTTAAATGCTCTATAGCAACTTGGATTTAATTTAGATATGAGTGGATTTAGTGCTTCAAAATTTTTTTTTCATATTAAAACCTTGTGTGCCCCTCCCCCTTGCCCCCTCCCGCAGGGAGTGGGATGTCCACCCCAGCGGGGGGATTGAGGGGGGAGAAATTAAGCCAAACTAAGCTTAGCCTTTTCAGCCAAAGCCGCAAAAGCCTCTTTATTAAAAATAGCTAATTCAGCCAGCATTTTTCTATCAACGTCAATCTCGGCTTTATGTAAACCATTCATAAAGCGACTATAAGATAATCCACATTCACGCGCAGCTGCATTGATTCGCGCTATCCATAAAGCCCTGAATTGGCGTTTACGTTGGCGACGATCACGATAAGCATATTGCCCAGCTTTTGTAACGGCTTGTTTGGCAACACGAAATACATTTCTTCGAGCTCCACGATAGCCTTTCGCAGCTTTTAGCACTTTCTTATGTTTAGCGTGTGCTGTTACGCCTCTTTTAACTCTTGGCATTTTTTTTCATCCTCACGAATAGGGTAATAAACGTTTTACCATTTCGACATCCGCCTTGTCTACCATGATTGGGGAGCGTAAGTGGCGTTTACGTTTGGTACTTTTTTTAGTGAGAATGTGTCTACGATGACTTTGGCTGCGT
>JAUXCJ010000242.1 GCA_030618965.1 Thiomargarita sp. | reverse complement strand
TCGGTGTATAATTTTATTATTATTTTATAAAGCATTGATAATTTAATAACAATTTATATCCATCCATTCAATCATATTCTGCCACAAGCCCCAGTTTCGTTTAAACACATTTCTAAGAATATAGCAGTTGGATGTTTTTGTTTAGCTTTTTGCAAACACATTTCTGGCTCAGAATCAATCAAATAATCACCACTGTCTGGTTCGATAATAATTGACCAACCGTAAGTAATGTTCAGCCATTAATTTAGGAGCGACTTGATCAAAAATAGCCCGACAACGCTCAGCAAATGCGTTACTTTCCGCCTTACGTCGCGCTATTTCTTGTTTAGAAAGTCGCGGTTTATCGGGGAAAATAGGGCTACCTGCTGGTACTTTTCTTTTTAATTTTGGTTGGGTTTGCATACAGTTATTTCTCCTATTTATGAAATCCTATACATCAATCTATAAGCGAAATAAATTATTTTGTCAATGCGTAAGTCCTATAGTCTTATTAAAAAATAATCTCAATCGCTAACCAGATGAAAGTCAGTATTTTAAAATGTTGGGTTACGTTATCGCGCTACGCTTGATAAGCTAACCCAACCTACTTGGACTTAAAATCAGACCTCCGAGGAGAACAATACCTCGGAGGTCGTTGTATTTGTAACCTCCGAGGTATTGCTCTCCTCGGAGGTTTTTCTTAACTTAATGGCATTGATGGCGAGAGTCCGCTCGGATTATGCCAATGCAGGTAATTGATACGCATTTTTCCTTTTTTTTTATTAACAGGGGGCCAACCGAACTATGCCAACCATAGAACAAGTTATTGACAGTAAGACAATTAACTCATTTCCAGCTTTAGTTTATACCCCAAACCGCCGCCGTAGTCGCAATCGTTTTCCAGAAAATTGTATCTTTAAAAAAAACTCCGAACAAGAAGCTAAAACAGCAGCTCAACCAGACAAAAATCTTCATCCTGCTGTGATTTGTGGCCCTTCAAGATCGTCAGAAGGTGTTATTTTATATTATTTAGTGCAGTGGTTGGATTGAAAATAGTTGGGACAGTTTTTGAGGATGCGAAGTAAAGTCTTAATACAAGTCGATGATTTTCTTGAGTGTTAGATTATTGCCCTTTTTTCTAAACGCCAGAAAGAGTAGACTTATAAGTACTGAACCACAAATTATCAAGTATTTTGGAGTTCAAAGCGAAGCTTTGTAAATGGGCTAACAAAGCTTCGCTTTGAACTCCAACACAAAAAATTTGGGTGGTGTGCAATGCTCGCAGTGTAAGAGCAAAACATCCCCAGTGTTAATCTCATAATAGTCCATGTCGTGCTTAGTAAGCTGGATTGTTTAGATGCTCTTTCACAATATGAAGATAAGGCGAGACTTGCAACATTACCAAAATGGAACTTGTAGTTGGATGTCGTGATAAAAATGAACTGCGTAAGACAGAGCGATTTATCAGTCGTTTTCAATTACTCAATCTTAATGAAAATATTTAAACTCACGCTGATAAATTGCTTTGCAAATATCGTTTAAGTCATGGATTACTTATTGCTGACGCTTTAATTGCTGCGACGGCAATAAATTGGAATTACCACTTAATATCAAAAAATCAGCGTGACTATCGCTTTATTGAAGAACTCAATTTATTGCCTTATCCATAATCCATAATTTACCTATCCCTTAATAATGATTTATTTATTTTGTAATACGAAAGGTTGCCCTTTCTGTTCTTAATCATTCCCAGAAATCTTTTTCTTTAGAAATGCTTTCACCCTTGAACTGATTGGTACACGCGGTAGATGATGAAAAAAGCTATCTTGCTCCCATATTTCTAATTCTGGGCGTTGTACGACTAAACTACCATGTTCATTTTTCCAATCAATTGTTTTTGTAACCAAAATTTCAAATAGAGATAAATAGTATTCTAATTTAGAACGTACTTTTTCGCGTTCTGTATCTGAGAGGCGTTTGACATCAAGCCCCACTAAGACTAATACTTCATGGCCTTGGCGACAGGTTTCCGTTTGTTCTACTGTATTACTAACCGCCATATAATCGTTACCTTCAGGTTGATAAATGGCCGCGCTGATACGATTGAAGACTTCACGTTCTGGAATAGCCAAGTGAGGTGGCACAACTATACAGTGATTTTCTAAGCAGGCTCTTGGTGTTTCTGCAATTAAGAAAGGAGGCATTGTTTATTTTCTCCAATCGGGTAAATCGGGAGTGCTAGGTATGCCCTCAAGGCGAAAAACTGCTTTATTGACGAATTCACCTTTTGGGGGTCTAAGTAAAAGCGTTTTACCTTGCTTCAAGTCTTCAATTTTGCCATTATAATAACCTTCCCCATTGTTGTCATAGTCGGTAAACCAATTTTTTTCAATAATTTCTACTTTAATAGTCACTACATCACTGAGTAACTTTGTGAATCTATAACTACCAATTTTTCCTGTTGAGCCATTCGCTAGTGCATTAACACCTGTCATTTCTATGATTTTTTCTTCATTCATGAAAACTGTAATAATATTATCATTATCAGCAAAGTTTCCCCACTTAATTCGTTCAAGAATTAATGTCAGTTCCAGAGGATTTTCTATATCAATCAAATAGTTTTTGTAATCTCGTACTTGCTTATGCATAGTTTGCAAGGGTGCAGATGATAAATAATTTCTAGCACGCTCTATATCTTTATTAACCATAAACTCGGCATAAAGACGCTGATCATGTGCTACCTGCGTTTTTTTACGCAAAGTACGAATAGTCTCATCTCCTTGTTCAGTTCTGAATTCATCTGGCCAATTGCCATATTTATCTAGTTCATCATAAGCATCAGACCATCTGCCCTGTTCAATAAACCAATTAATTTGAGTCGTGATCGACTTGAATACGTTTTCTAAAAATTGAGTTTTCAGGGATTCTAATGCCTTGTCTTTATAATTACCTTGGCTTAAATGTATAGCTGTTTCTAAAAACATATTTTCTTTGATCAATTCATAATATTGATTGGCGAAATGATCCCATTCTTGATTTAAGGCTTCCTTTGCTTGTGCAATGATCAATTTAGCTTGTGCTGCATATTGCCCCTTTGGTTTGCTTTGCAAATAAAGGCTTGCGGTTGCTTTTTTGGTACGCGGAGAAGTGGCCTTTAAGACGGGTTGCCATAATTTTTCTTCTTCTGTTTGACGCAAGTTTTCTTCAATTTGCGTAATAATATTTTTAATTCTTGCCTGATATTTACCCGTTGGGAAGGCTGTTTGGTAGCTACGCGCTATTTTTAATTTGATTAATTGGTTATCCGCTTTTTCTATCTGCTGCCAAAGGAGCTGCTCTTTTTCGTCACGCAAGTTTTCTTCAATTTGCGCTAGAATGCTTTGCACTTTGGCTTTTTGTTCGCCGTTAGGTAAGGCTTTTAGATAAGCACGGGCGGCTTCTCGTTTGGTTTTCATAGAGGGGGCTTGTTCTAGTGCTTGCCACCATTGTTGTTCACGTTTTTTACGCAAGCTTTCCTCGGCTTCCAGTGCTATTTTTCTAGCTTCTGTGATACGCTCACCGTTAGGTATTGCATTGAGATAAGCATTAGCCGCTTCACGTTTTTTTTCTATAGAGGGCGCGTCTTGTATAGCTCCCCAAAACCGGTGCTCGTGTCGCAAACGCGATTCTAGCAAAATATCTTTCGCTGTACTATTGCTGATAACCAAAAGCCACGAAAAAGGGTGATAAAGGGGTGTGGTGTAATAATAAGTTTCTAACCATTGTTCAGCTTTTTTAATATCAGTCAAGTGAGCATCAGGATCATTTAAGGTACGTTGAACAAAATCATAGTTTTTCTTGTCATT
Organism: Thiomargarita sp.; assembly: GCA_030618965.1. Lineage (GTDB taxonomy): Bacteria > Pseudomonadota > Gammaproteobacteria > Beggiatoales > Beggiatoaceae > JAUXCJ01. The sequence continues at coordinate 135 of JAUXCJ010000242.1, read as the reverse complement.
ATTAGTTTGTAACCCTAAGACTATGCTGAAGGGTATAAATAGCATCAAAGCGATCAAGAGCATTAACCGACTCCACCAAACCCTTGAAATTTTACGTTGTGCGTGTTTCGCACGTTTTGAAGTCGGATCGTAGCC
>JAUXCJ010000323.1 GCA_030618965.1 Thiomargarita sp. | reverse complement strand
TATAGTAATGTTTTTACTCTTTGTTGGTGCAACCTTGGGTATTACTTACTGGGCAGCTAAACGGACTAAAACTGCTAAAGACTTTTACACCGCAGGCGGTGGTATTACAGGCTTCCAAAATGGTTTAGCCATTGCAGGCGACTACATGTCAGCGGCTTCATTTTTGGGTATTTCTGCCTTAGTTTATACAAGCGGCTATGATGGCTTAATTTACTCCATTGGCTTCCTAGTCGGTTGGCCAATTATTTTATTTATGATTGCTGAACGCCTCAGAAATCTAGGTAAATATACATTTGCCGATGTCGCTTCCTATCGTTTATCACAAACTCCGATTAGAACCTTATCCGCATTTGGTGCCTTGGCAACGGTTATTTTATACTTAATCGCTCAAATGGTAGGTGCTGGACAACTAATCCAATTACTCTTTGGCTTACCTTATTGGATGGCAGTTGTGATTGTTGGTACTTTAATGATTCTATATGTTACCTTTGGCGGCATGTTAGCTACTACTTGGGTACAAATCATCAAAGCAGTTCTACTGCTCTCAGGTGCTACATTTATGGCATTAGCCGCACTATATTACTTCGACTTTAGCTTTGAAACAATGTTCAATGAAGCTATTAATGTCGATAGAAGTGCAATGCCAGGTACCAAATCAGGAGAAGAAATCATGTCTCCGGGTGGCTTAGTAAACAATTGGTTTGATGCTATTTCTTTAGGTATCGCCCTAATGTTTGGTACAGCAGGCTTACCACATATTTTGATGCGTTTCTTCACCGTAGCAGATGCCAAAGAAGCCAGAAAATCAGTATTTTTTGCCACAGGTTTTATTGGTTATTTTTACATTTTAACCTTCATAATTGGCTTTGCAGCCATCGTTTTAATCTCCAAAAATCCTGAATACCTAACAGGAGAAGGCGGATTACTCGGCGGCAATAATATGGCAGCTATCCATTTATCCCACGCAGTTGGCGGCGACATCTTTTTAGGCTTTATCTCAGCAGTAGCATTTGCCACAATTCTGGCAGTAGTTTCAGGACTAACTTTAGCAGGAGCATCAGCCGTTTCACACGACTTATATGCCAGTGTCATCAAAAAAGGCAAAGTCAATGAAGCTAAAGAAATGAGAATTTCTAAAATTGCCACAGTTGCTTTAGGACTGATAGCCATAGGCTTAGGAATCTTGTTTGAAAAGCAAAATATTGCCTTTATGGTAGGTTTAGCCTTTGCCATTGCAGCCAGCGCGAACTTCCCAGTATTATTCTTATCTATGTACTGGTCAAAATTAACCACACGCGGAGCCTTTGTCGGCGGCGGAATTGGCTTATTAACCGCAATAGTACTTGTAATAATTGGCCCAACTATTTGGGTAGCCCTACTTGGCTACGAAGACCCAATTTTCAATTCAAAATACCCAGCATTGATTTCAGTAACAGTTGCATTTGTAGGTATTTGGTTCTTCTCAATAACTGACAACAGCGAACGCGCCAAAATAGACCGTGCTGCTTATGAAGCACAAAATGTGCGTAGTCAAACCGGTATTGGTGCAGAAGGGGCAGTAATGCATTGATTTAGAAGGGCAACCACAAGGGTGGGACATATCTATTAAAATGGCGGAGAGGGCGGGATTCGAACCCGCGTGCCCATTATGGACCAACCGATTTCGAGTCGGTGCCGGTATGACCGCTTCGGTACCTCTCCTAAAAGAGAGGTACAATCATACGCTATCGCTATCTAAATAACAAGCTATAAAATCTAGTTACACTAACTCAAAGGATTATAGCCAGGCAATGTTGTGAAATCCACCTCCTGAATTTGTTCTGCTACCAAAAATTCTTTGGCATAATGCAAATAGACTTTCTGATGAATAAAAACATCAAATAAATCAGGATCGATATGATTATCCTCCTTCATTTTACCTAAGATATTTAAAGCCAAAGGCAAAGACATTGGTGATTTATATGGCCTATTTCTCGCTGTTAATGCTTCAAAAACATCCGCAATACCCATTATTCTAGCCTGTTTAGACATTTGTTCACGCTTCAAACCCTTAGGATAACCTTTACCATCCATACGTTCATGATGTCCGCCAGCGTATTCTGGGACATTTTGCAAATATTTAGGATAAGGCAAAGCTTCAAGCATATGGATTGTAGCTACAATGTGATTATTGATAGTTTCACGTTCTTCAGCTGTCAAAGTGCCTTTAGTAATTTGGAGGTTATAAACTTCATTATCTGATAAAAAATTCTTTTCCTCTTCTTCTTTCTGCCCGGTTGCACTTTTCCAACGACGCTTACTAATGGCTAACACCCGTTGTTTTAATTCGTCTGACATGAACTCACCACCACGATTACATTGATGGATAAATTCACTTTCTTCATTTAAGGTTTTAACTTGTTCTGTTAACTTTGTCTCCAAAGCTTGGGCATCAAGCTTTTCACCCAATTGCTCACGTAATAAGGCGATTTCAGCATCACGTTTTAATACTTCAAAACGGGTATCTATCAAATCAATACGATCAAAAATTGTTTGAAGTTTAGTTGCTTTATCAATGACATATTCAGGCGTTGTGATTTTACCGCAATCATGGAGTAAACCAGCTACTTCTAATTCGTAAAAATCCGCTTCAGTCATTTTAAAATCTTTCAAAGGACCTATTTCTATTTTTGAAGCGGCCTCAGCTAACATCACGGTCAGTTCAGGGACACGCCGACAGTGTTCTCCGTTGTAAGGAGATTTTTCGTCAAGCGCCTTCGCGATTAATTTTAGAAATCCTTCAAATAAAAGCTTTTGTGCTTCCAATAAACGCTGATTAGACAAAGCAACAGCCGCTTGTGAGGCCAATGATTCGACTAATTCTTGTTCCAAAGCTTTAAAAACGGTAATTTCTCCCGTCACAGGATCCTTAGCATTAATCAATTGTAAAACGCCAATGATATCGCCATCATGATCTTTCATTGGTACTGTCAGAAAAGATTTGGAATGATAATGCATCTCTTGATCAAATTCTCGCATCCCAGAAAATTCAAATTCTGTATTGCTATAAGCATCTGGAATATTGATTGTCTGCTCACGAACGGCGGCATACACAGCGACGATACTTAAATTAGGTTCACCATTTTCTTTGTACATAGGTAATAATGGCAAATCATCAACTGTGTTTGGACTTGTACCCCCTCGATGGATATTTAGGCTATCATTCAGCAGAATTTCAAATTTTAGCTGATTATTATCTGTACGGATATATAAGGTGCCACCGTCTGCAAAGGC
>JAUXCJ010000314.1 GCA_030618965.1 Thiomargarita sp. | reverse complement strand
TGTACCAGTAGTTAGCCTACCTAGTTTAAGTGACAAAGTCGTGTAACCGCTTGCCAATTGAGACACGGTTTTGATCAGTGTCCCTTTACCATTATCATCATTGCCCCAAAAATCTACTTCTATAACCGTAATCATGATTGTCATTCTATCATTGGGTTTAGCACTAAATAACGAACTTGTCCCAATATAAGTTGCTTGGTTGAAGCGTGATTTGAGTTCTTTTCTATAAATAACAAGTTTTCCATTTAAATAGACCCGAACCTCGTTATTGTTTCCGTCCGCTTTACTCGTTTCCCAAACAATTTTGTCCACATTTAGCTTCAAATTTTTAAGTGTGGCTGTTGGATCAATTTTATCCAAATAGGCTTGATATTCAAGTACCTCTGGTTTCATTGAAAGCAACGGCGCATCATGCAAATATCTCTCAATATGATCTGGATCTAGGTATCTCCTAACTCCATTATACAAATCCTGGTCCTGCCTTTCATTCACTTGATATTGCAAGGCTTTCACTTGCTTACGACCTTCATTTGTCTGTAACTCAAGGGGGAACTTGTCATACGCCCTCAAGCGTTCCTCCGCAGACTCAGAACGATCATCTCGCAAATCTTTTTTAACTAGTTGTTGAAGTTCTGAAATTACCTCCTGTTTGAACTTGCCTTTTAACTCGTTCAACAGTGTTTGAGGTTGATCACTAGTTGTCAATAATCTAGCCGCTACCAAAAAATGGCCGGCACGCATCGCTTTTTCGTAAGTTTTACGAAATTTTTCCTCACCATCTTTTATACCCAATTGCACTATTTGCCAGGAAATTTTTTTCTCCAGTGCGATCCTTTTGTCACGCATGTCATCCGTTTCAGCTTGTGGATAGGGGACACGATGTAATTGTTCTAACAACTGATTAAGTTTATCACCATCTTTCCAATTGACTGGATCTGGAACCAGAAGATCAATTTTACGGAAGGCATCTTCATTGGCTTGTCCCAACAGCTTGATTTCAGCGCGTAGTATGATGTTATGCGCCTCTTGTGCGTAAGTGCCATACTGATAGTACTGTAGATATTCTTTAGCTTGTTTGGCCGCTGCCTGTAAATTTTCCTTCAAAGCAATTTGAACTGCCTCCCATAAAAATTTCTCCCGGTAGGCTTGCAAATCGACCAAAAGGGTTTTGGCTTTTTCTCGACCTAACAAGACAAGTTGCGAAATGCGATGTCGAAAATAAGGCGCAGCAATATACCGAGTAAGCCAGTGTTCCGCTTGATCAAGCTCTTTATTGGTCGCATGTGGATTCTCAACGGTTACCTTAAAATTACGATATTTGACGGCATCCCATGATGTTTCTCCAAAAAGCACCAATGCCACTATAATTACCGCCGTTCTTATAACACGTTTAAAAACAGCCTTTCCACATTCCCATTTAACGTGTTTGATTTGTTTAGCTTCTTCAGAATTGGGGGGAAAACGATTGAGTAATTCTTTGCCAGTTGCTTGGCAGCGTTTGTTTTTAATGCCCTTATCCAGATAATTTCCAACATCAATGGCATTGTGCCGTTGTACCAGCCAAATAAAGGGGTCTTCTAACCCAAATGTATTTAATGGATTAGTCTGTTTCGGTCGTTCAACCCGATCACCATTCTCAAGTTGTACAAATTCATTTGGTCCCAACGCGCTGACGGGGAATATTTGAAAATTGCCCTCTGTGACTGAAGATTTTAATCCGTTATAGACGGTTTTATGGGGTGACTGGCGTGAATTAAGTAATTCCTCTAATTTTTGGTGTTCTTTTTCGGGATGGGCGTAGTCTATCTCACTGTACCTATCCCACTTATTGATCAATAGAGCCACTGGCATATCCAATGCCGCACCCTCTTGTTTTTCAGCTCGCAACAAGCTAAACGTTTGTTGCAAATCAGACAATTCCTTATGTAGATTTTTTTGTGCAAATTCCGATTCAACTGACATTTTATAGGGAGCCTCGGCAAGCACTAAAATGCCGTCCATTTCCGAAAGTTTTTGTCGCAGTTTTTTAGCCAAATCACCGTGAGCAATTTTTGGACTGTTTAATTCACCTGAATAGTCCGTAATTTCGATCTTAAATGTTTGATTTTTACCAATTTCACCAGTGAATTAATACTCAAAAATAAAGTGACCTTCACGTATCGCCGTCGCTTCTGGTACTTGTCCTTGAGATAAGCTCTCTTCAGCTTTCTCCATTTCATCATTACTGTCAGCCAAAAGCTGTTGTTCTGCCTCATTGTCAGCCCTATCCACATCAATGGGTTGCCAAGTGCCAGTATAACCCAACGGATGCGAATAACGTGGCATCGCTAATGCTGTCAACATACAAGTTTTACCGGAGGCAGATAGCCCGTATACGGCTAACCGATAAACCTTTCTATTGTTCTTGGTGTTTTTCTTCATATTATTTCCTGGTTTAATTGTCAGTTGGTTACTTACATAGCATTCATCAACCACCATGCTGAGGCATTTTTTTGCCACATTACATCAAATACCTCTGGTTTAATTTCCGAAGATGTTGAATTATTTTCCATGGAATTGCCAGACATCAAGAATTTTTGACTTACCTCTGAAAAACTACTCGCTTTGAAAACGGTCTCAAAAATCACTTTCAACTCGTCAAACTTATTTTTTTTTGCGACAAATAAGCTCTTTGACATCAGCATTTTTTGCGACAATGCCTGTCGTTGTGGTGAGTTTAAAAAACAGACACATCGCATCTGACATTTTTTGTCGATGGATTTTGACTAAAACTTTGGTATTTGGACGCATAAATAAGCGAGCATCCCATTTTTTACTAATACGCAAGAATGTTTTTCGGTTCACATTAAGTTGTTTATGGGCAAATCTCAGTATGGGTGTAATCTCAAATGTGATATATTCCTTCAATTTTTGACGGCCTGTTTGACCAAATAAAGTTTGCAGTTGTGAAAAAAATTGTTTGTTTGCAAAGGGCCTTAATACTTTATCAGAGGCTTGTTTTGCTACGGCTTTGCTAACGCTTTGAGCAACCATTTTCCTAGATTTTCCCACCATTTTTTTCTTTACAACTTTTTTTGCTCCACTTTTAGTTCCTTTTTTTAATACAGTTTTCCCCAATGTTTTACCACCAATAATAGTCATAGTGCTATAGATGCTTCCCCCAGTAGACACGGCATCTGCCATTAAAAGTAAAAATTCTGCCGTGTCCAATATAACCCAAGCAGCTTCTTCACCCGATACATCACGCCCTTGTACCACTTTTTTGATGGTGTACCATGAACCTGGATCATCAGTGCCTAATTCCTGAAATAAATCAGCATCACTGGCTTTATCCCAATCTTCCAACTTAGCATGATAATTTAAAGTCGGAGGCCAAGCGGTCTTAGGAAG
>JAUXCJ010000105.1 GCA_030618965.1 Thiomargarita sp. | reverse complement strand
TTGCCAACTTTATCTATGATAACATCAACAGGATTATTGAGCTGAGCCGCAATCGCAAGGCCATTATCGCCACTATATCCAACCGTATTATCACCAGCAATTGTCGTAATAATGCCATGATTATCTATCATGCGAATAACATTATTGTGAGAATCGGCTACATAAATATTACCATGATTATCTAATGCCAGCCCCTTTGGCTGATTAAGCTGAGCGTTAGTAGCTGCACCACCATCACCGAAATAACCTGCCGTGCAATCCCCGGCAATTTTGCTAATGATGCCATTTTTATCTATTTTGAGAATGCGATGATTGTTAGAATCTACAAAATATAAAACGCTGTTACTATCTACAGCGATGCCCCAAGGTTTATTTAGTTGTGTTGGAAAAGGGCTGAACGGCCATTCGGCTTGAATATTAAGTGGCCAGATTAAGACGAGTCCTATTAATAATAATGTTATATGGTTTTTCATAAAATCCCCCTTTAAAACTTATTTTTTTATAAAACCAGAGGCTCTTGCAAAACTCCAAAAATCCAGTTTTTTATCTTTTCAAAATACTATTTTAGTAATATAACAATCAAAGTTCATAACTTCTGATTGGAGATAACTATTGATAGATCCTTATTCATTGACTGACGATAAATCAATTCACCTATCCACATAAACGCACTTTGTTTGTAGTAGATTTTGCCTAACACGATCAAGATAATCAGGGAGAGTTTCTTCAGATTTACGTGGGACTAGAAATAAAAGTTTGGCTGCGATAATGTAAGAACGTCGCGCTTCTTCGCCAGCAGGACGCTCTTCGGTGAGAATTTTTTGTAAGAGGTGCAATGTTTGTTCTGGATTGTCGCAATAGCGTGGTAGGGTGACTTGTTGCGCGTACCAGTTGCTTAGTATGGATATTGTTAATAATGCAATGGTTACAAAAATGATAATTTTCCAAGGATTAAAATTGTTTTTTTCTTCTGTCATTTGAATTTTAAACCTGTCACATTTGTGCAAGGTAACCTTGCACTCCAAAGTAAACGTATTTACCGGAGTGCAAGGTTACCTTGCAACGATAATTTAAGTTCTACTTCTTCTTATTCTTGTATTTAAAAGTGAAGGTTTTTGTTTTGCCAGCCTTAATAGTGACTCTTTTGTACTTTGGATTTTTCAAATATCCGTGCCAGGTTTTCAGCTTGTATTTGCCAGGAGGCACGTTCTCTATCTTGAAAGTTCCGTCTGCGGCTACCACAGCGTAGTACGGGTTTTTAGCCACAAACACAAAGCTGTGCATGAAGTCATGTTGATCGCATTCTACTTTCATGCCGTGCGATCTCTTTTTGAGAGTGATCTTTTTGGTTACTTTGCTGTCTTGAGTAGGTTGGCTGATATTGATTTTGGTTTTCTTGGCTTTTCCAATTATGGCGTAGGCGTGGATGTTATGGGCTACTGGGTCAGAATTAACTGCCGTGAGGTTTCCCTTATTAGCCATCACTGTGAAAAATGGCAAAAATTCACAACCCTTTTGGTTGATGGTGGTATTTTTCTCGTCTTTGGTCCATGCTTTACCCGTTTTCACCTTTCTCAGATAGACGACGACATCGTTAAGAGCATTGCCATTGATTTTAACGTATTCTACATTGCGGCTGCCAGTACCACAAACGTCGGTGTCTTTGGTAATGGTGTACACCTTGTTATGCTTTTTGGCATCTGCTTCTGAACCGCTAAAGGTAACTTTACCTGTGATTGTACCACCATCTTTAACCGATATTACCTTGTATGCAGCAGCGTTGAGTGGTAGGAATAACGCGGAGGCTATAATTGAGCCTAGAACTATGGAAAGAGATTTTTTCATAAATACTCCTTTTTGGTTAAAAATATTTCTTCAAGCATTTCAATTACAAAGCGTCGATGGCTACTATCAGAGACGCTCTCTAACATTTTCAGTAATTTAGTGCTACTTTGTTCAATGTCTAAAAGACGTAAGGATTGTCCTATGTCTCGGGCTATTGCGCCTTGATTTGCAAATGCTGCGTTAATAATTGAATCTAAGGCTTCGGTGTGTCGTAATGTCGCTAAAGCTGAGGCTGCGGCTTTACGTACACCAGCATCATTATTATGTAATAATTCGATGAGTTGTGCAATGATGGCATCAATCTGTTCAATATCTGTTGGGATGATTGCCATTAACGATTGGATCGTTTGTATAAGCACACTGGTGTCTTCATCTTGCAAATAGCCAAATAAAACAGGTATGGCTGCCCTATTGCCTAATAAGCCCAAAGTACATACACAAGCCAAACGCATTTCAGAATCATTCAGATGGGTTACCAAACTATCGAAAGCATCTGCCAATTCTTGGTTTTTTGGTGAGCGACGTGCAATTTGTCCTAAAGAATTTGCGGCTTCTCGTCGTAATATTGGATCATCATCGTTGAGTGCTTCAATCAATGCTTTAACGGCTTGATCATTATCACCCAAAATACGAGCACTTAGGTGTCGCACATCTGTTGCTACATCTAAGGTTTTTTGAACGAATAAGCGTTCTCCCAGTTCTATATTTTCTTGAGCTATATCTATATATTCTTGGATTTCTTCAGAAACTTCTTCCTCATCATCATGATTTTTATGTGATTCAGTGGTGTCCACACTATCCATAGTGATCGCCTCAAGTGTAGACATAGCAGGGCGTTCTTCAACTTTGGGTGGAGGTTCATCTTTTTGCTGAACTTCTGGAACTGGAACTGAGGAGACAGTAATTTCGCCTTTTAAAGCATCTATCACTATTTCTAGTGGGGTACGCTGTTCGGGTAATAGTTTAAAGTCCTTATTTTTTTCTAATTGCATCAAAGCATTCAATGCCGCTAATCGAACTGGTTGCGCTTCATCTTTTATTGCCCAAGTCAAAATGTTCACCGCCTCAGCATCGCCTAATATTCCAAGGGCAGTTGCAACTTGGCTACGCAGGTTAAGGTCGCGTTTTTTATCAGAAAGTATTTGTAGTAGGGTGATTAATACGGTGTGATCGCCTAGATGGGCGAGTAGAATACAGGCAACGGAGATCACCGTATTATCTGGATCATTGAGACATTGCCGAATTTGTTCAAGCATTTCTTGAGAAAGAGGTTCAAGATTTCGTAGGGCTGTTAGTGTGGCTGCCCGTACCGCTGGATTCAAATCGGTGAGCAAAGGTGCGAGTTTATCTCGCATCATCTCGGCATCGTCTTTAGTAACCAAAAATTCGGTTGTAACATCAATGACGGCACGTCGCATCTCAGGATCAGGATCATTGAGAAACCGTAAGATGATGTCTAGGTATTGTGATGCTCCCAGTTTTCCAAGCGCACGGAGGGCAGCAACGCGGACATTACTGTCCTGATCTATCATAGCGCGTGCTAGAGCTTTTCGTGTATTCGCTCCATTAGATAAACCCAAGGCAGTTGCTGCTCGGCGACGCTCCCTTGGAAAACCCTGTTCTAACCGCTTGATTAAAAAGGCTTCACCCTTTCCACCTATCAGTGCCAAAGCTTTTAGCACTTCGCTTTCAATATCTTGTCCTTCCTCATCTTCTAAGATAGCAATCAAGACAGGCACAGCATCAGCGACACGCATACGTCCCAATGCTTCTACCGCTTTGAGCTGCATATCCCACCAATCGTTCCAATCCCCAGAATCATCCCAAGCGATAGTATCAGGACAACTTTTAGCAATTTCTAGCAAAGGCGTAATTACGTATTGTCCACCGATTTTGCCCAAAGCATCCACGACGGCTATTTTGACTTCACCGTTGGGATCATGCTTTAGCGATTCTAAAAGTGGCGGAATAGCGTCATGGTTTCCAATGCGCCCCAGCGCATCTGCCGCATCCATTGAAACATCTATATCTTCATCCCGCAAACACTGAACTAAGGTTGGTATTGCATTTGCATCTCCCAATACGCCTAATGTCCTAGAAGCGTAACAGCGATCCACTTCATCACCAGTGGTTGTTAAGCGGCATAGGGTTTCTATTACTGTTTTTTTGTCAGTCATTGATATAACTTACTGTAATATAATTTTTTTTACTTTTTATAGAAATCATAAAAATTTGTTGACATCATCATAGTACTTTGATATTTTCAATTCAATATTTTTTATAGGGTAAATTTGGCCTTGAGAATATTCCACATTTTTATATTACCACACACAGAGAATACAGCATGTTTGATGAAATGGAGAAAATGGTAAACCGATTCAGACAAGCATCATTACCAGTTTTAGCGGCTAGTCTTTTGAGTACTGGGGCAATGATTACACCACTCAGTGTTCAAGCTGATATGTTTTCAAGTGATAAATTTAGTTTTTATGGGGATTTCCGTTTGCGTTTTGAATCTGATTGGGACTCTCAGAAAAAAAATGGTGACAAGCGTATAGATCGGAATCGTGCCCGTATTCGTGCCCGTGTTGGTTTGAAATATAAGCCGACTGATAATTTTGAGTATGGTGTTCGTCTTCGTACTGGTTCTGACCGTAGTTCACAATCTCCTCATATAACCATAGTGGATTTTGATAATCAAGATACGGGATCAGCGCAACTCAATTTCGATAAGTGGTTTTTAAAGGCGAAATACAATGAACTTTGGGGTTGGGTTGGTCGAAACAGTATCCCGTTTTGGAAACAAAATGAGTTATTTTGGGATGATGATGTTACTCCAGCAGGTATAGCAGCGGGTTACAAACTAAAATTTGGTGGAACTGAACTTGGTTTAAATACAGGTTATTTTAGTTTACCAGTCGGTATGCAGGCTTTTGGCGGTAATTTAGGATTAGGGCAACTGGTTTTATCTACAAAGGTAGGTGGTAATAAATTCACAGCGTCTGGTGGTACGCTGATCTTTGATGCCAATCCTGATGATGATGAGGCTGATATTGTATTCGATAACGGTAATCGAGTTCTGTTGCTCAATGGTACTAACGAAATGGATTACAGCCTTTTGATTGCTAGCTTGCAAGGTCAATTTAAAGCAGGTGCTTTGCCATTGACTATTGGGCTTGACTGGATACATAACAATAAAAATTATGCAACTACGATTGCTAATCGTGATGAAACCGATGGTTACGTTCTTTCTTTGAAGCTCGGTAAAGTAAAGAAAAAAGGTGATTGGCTGTTGGGCTATTACTACGCACATATTGAGAAGTTCGCGGTAAATTCTGCTTATGCTCAGGATGATTGGGTACGTTGGGGATCAGCAGGAGAAGCACGCAGTAGTGATATGAAAGGTCACGAGTTCAGAGGGGTTTATTCGCCTATGGATAAGCTCAATATTGTGGCTCGTTTGTACCTTGCCAAAGCAATTACTGATAATAATCAAGAAGATGGCAAGCGTTTCCGTGTAGATTTTAATTATAAGTTTTAGGTAAAATTTAACCTAGCCTAGACCTGACAGGTTTTTGAAACCTGTCAGGTCTAAAATGAACCTAAAATTAATTATGAAAAACGATTCTAATCAAAAAAAAGTCCCCCAAGAATCTAGTTGGGGTCCTAAACTCTTCTATATAACTTTAGCTGCCAGCTTAGTTTTTTTCTGGTGGTTGCTGATTTATTCTCATGGTGTTTCACCTACTCATTAATAATTGGAGTCCAAAGCTTTAGCT
>JAUXCJ010000069.1 GCA_030618965.1 Thiomargarita sp. | reverse complement strand
CTACTTTGTTAAACAACAAGGCAAATTATATAATAAAGTCGAAACCCTGCTACTAGCAGACGGATTCACCCGCCCCACCGCCGCCAATATAAAACAAGCCCTCAACTTATTCAAACAAGCCCAACCCCAAGACACAGTAATATTATTTTTAGCTGGACATGGAGTCAAAGAAACAGCCGACTACTATTTTATGCCTTATGATACCGATACAAACAATCTCAACAGCATGATAAAATGGGATATATTGCAAAACGCCCTAGAAGACAGCAAAGGCAGACGCATATTATTAGTCGATACCTGCCACTCAGGCGGAGCTTATAACTCCCGACTAGTAAAAGATAGCTCAGACAACAACATAGTCGTAATCAGTGCCACCGACAGCCAAAGCGTCGCCCAAGAACATAAAAATTTGGGACATGGCGTATTTACTCATGCCTTATTGCAAGGCTTACAAGGAAAAGCCGATATGTTAGGAGATGATAAAGTGATTACTATCAAAGAATTGGATAATTATTTATCCGTTATCGTCAAAAACCTAACTAATGGCAGCCAAGTGCCAGTATTACATGCACCGGGCGGATTTAAGGATTTTGTGTTTGCGAAATTGTGATATTGTTCTGGTTCCCACGCGCCAGCTTGGAACGAGGAAACCGTTAATTCGTGGTAATAATTCGGCAGCTTGGGCGAAAAATCGGCGGGTTAATATTGAAATGGATTAAGAGGAAAGGAATAAATAATGATAATTAATAGCTTAGATATTGAAGGCTTCCGCTCAATGAAAAATGTACATTGGGCACCAAATAATTTAAATCTCATTATTGGTCCTAATGGTGCTGGTAAATCTAATTTATTGCGTTTTTTAGAATTGATGACAATTTCAGCACAGGCGCATCTCGGAAAACATATTCAATCTTTAGGTGGTATGGAGCCGTTAGTTTGGGATGGACAAGCGAAGCGCATTGGTTGCAAATTAAAAATGTTTGATGAAAAAAAAATTATTGCTCTATGAATTAGAACTAGCCAGATTGGGTCAAAGCAGTGCTTATCGTATTGAACAAGAGCGTTTAACCAATGACCATTTACTTTTAGAACGAAATCCTTTATATAGTAAACTTTTATTAGAAACCGATAATTCACTGAGAACCTTAGTAGAACCCATTCCTGAAGAGGAAAGTTTTTTGTCAATGGCAGCCAGCCCGTTTACGGATAATAGTATGGTTGCTGGTTTTCAACGTCAAATAGCTTCATGGATGATTTATCATGATGTTGCAGTTGATAGAAATGCACCGATTCGGCAACCAGTAGTGACACGCACCGAAAAACGAGTTGCTGCCGATGGACAAAACCTGATTTCGGTCTTGCATACTTTATATACTTCAGATCGTGAATTTAGATATGACTTAAATGCTGCCATGCGAGCGGCTTTTGGGAATGAATTTGAAGAATTAATGTTTCCACCAGCGGCAGATCAGAGAACGCAATTGCGGGTATTATGGAAATCATTGCAACGAGGACAATCCGCCGCAGAATTATCAGATGGCACACTGCGGTTTTTATTCTTACTCACCGTACTAGCCACCCCAGCCCCACTCACTGCGATTGATGAGCCAGAATTGGGTTTACATCCGTCCATGCTACCCATAGTTGCTGAATATGCCGTGGCGGCTGCGGAAACAGCACAAATTATCTTAACGACCCATTCTCCCCAATTTCTTGATGCGTTTACCAATACAGAGGCGATAATAACCGTCGCTCGAAGATCGCTCGGTGAAACACAGTTAAAAAACTTAGAGGGTGAGGCATTGGCTTATTGGCTAGAAAAATATTCTCTAGGCCACTTGTTTAGCACTGGTGAATTAGAGGATTTTGCATGAAATTCAAACTGTTTGTTGAAGGCTACACCGAGCAAAAAGCTATCCCAACATTTTTGAAACGTTGGCTAGATGCACACCTTGATAAACGTGTTGGTATTCAAGCAGTGCGATTTGAGGGTTGGCAAGAATTGGTCAAAGACACGCCCCTTAAAGCTAAAATGTACCTTGAAGGTCCAGATAAAAAAGACATCATTGGGGTTATTGCATTACTTGATTTATACGGCCCGACCTTTTATCCCAAAAATAAAAAGACTGCAATGGAACGCTATTATTGGGCAAAAGATGAACTAGAACATAAAGTAGGACATCCAAAATTCCGTCAATTTTTTGCTATCCATGAGGTTGAGGCGTGGTTACTTTCTGATCCGAATTGGTTTAATCCTAAAATCAAAAACGCTTTACCCAATAAACTACCAGAAGAGGTTAACTTTAATGAACCTCCAGCGAAATTATTGGAACGTTTATACAAACAGCACACCAAACGTCGCTATAAAAAAGTGATTTATGGCAGAGAATTGTTTAGTCAACTTGATCCGAATCTGGCCTACTCAAAATGTCCAACATTCAAAGCTCTGTTAGATGAAATGCTGAAGATGGCAGCGGGGTTGTGATTGGCAAACCTACCTCGTAGATGCTAATGCCAATCCCAGCTACATAGTTACATAATTTGACCAAGGAGATTAAATTATTTAAAATAAAAGCCCTGAAAATCAAAAAATTATTTGAATCAGGATTTACAGAAACGAAGTAACGAAGTAATTAAAGGATTTACAGAATTAAAAAAATCGGTTTTTTGTCTTTTATTCTGTAAATCCGAAAATCTTGCCAATCCTGATTCAGACAATAAAATCCTGAAAATACTAAAAAACTAAAAGGAATACCCATGAAAATAACCCCCAGCTTGCCTATTTTTCATTTTCATTGGAGGTTTATAGACATGAACAAAAAAATCATCAAGATTTGTCTTGTGCTGATGATTAGTATCTCAGTCGGTTTACTACCTTATGCATGGGCAGATATTACTAATCCTGCTGTTGATATTGCGGCGACTGATTCTAATATTGTACCGGATCATGATTCGGGAAACATTACCCCATCAAAAAATAATAAAAAATGTCCACAAAGTTGTTCGTTTCCTGGTCCCGAACCACTGTCACCCCAAAAGTATCCTATAAGTGCAAGTGTAATAGAAAAATTTCAATCTGCTGCTATCCAAGCAAAGATTTGGGAAGAGCAACATGCATACTGGATAACAGCTAAGGCAGTATATGACGAATGCCGAGCTTTGCGGGAAAAGTGTTTTGGTAAATAATTGGAGAAACCACTTCAAAAATTGACGCTGAGGGCCGCTTGCTTATTTTCTGAATTTTGCAAGTTACGCTTTTGTAATTCAGAACAAAAAGAAAGTTGCAAATATGCACATACTGCCCTCTCTCGTCCGTTTCTCTTAATAATCAGTTGCATGGATTTAGCTTGTACATGCATACCTCGTTCTATTGTAGCAATTACAAGAGACTGTACTTTTCTAGGCAAACGATACCAGTCACCTAAGCCAATATCCACTACAACCCTTTGTACACTCTGTTTCCAAGGAGCTAAAGTTGCAGCATGTTCAAGAGCTGTGTAAAATTGCACATCATATTGTTTCAAATGATGTTTAGTCATAGCAATATTAACCCATGTTCGAGTGTGCGTTGGCCTTTGTTTAGCTGCTTTCACAAAAAATTCTAACGCAGCTTGTAAATACTCAGTTGCTACTAATCTATCACTCTGATTGGCATTAATTTTAGTAGCTCCCAAATCATATATTTTTCCCATAAGCATTAATAAATCAGGATTGTTTGGTTCAAAACGTAGTGCTCGATATAGACTTGA
This sequence comes from Thiomargarita sp., assembly GCA_030618965.1. Taxonomy (GTDB): domain Bacteria; phylum Pseudomonadota; class Gammaproteobacteria; order Beggiatoales; family Beggiatoaceae; genus JAUXCJ01. The sequence continues at coordinate 2,574 of JAUXCJ010000069.1, read as the reverse complement.
TTGAACTAATCTCAAATCTTCCATTTCTACGTTTTTTTTACCAATAACATGGCTGTTTGCCTGTATCAGGTAAAAATTTGCCATTCCCCATGAAGCGGCAAAATAAATCAGGTGCAATAAAATAAACATCAAACCAAAAACGGGAATTTTGGCGGAGTGGGAAAGTGGTTGCTTAATATTGTCTTGAGAATAATTCGCTGTTCGCCTTTGCATCGTTGGCAAATAAGCAGCCACCCAACCCAAAGCCAAAATCAACATAAAAGTGGCCGCATTGGCAGGAATTTGCAGATTTAAATCAACGCTGCTATGTATGAGCAGTGCAATAATCGCCATTGTCACCGCAAAAGCAATACCTAGATTCAAAGATCGACGACGACGATACAGAGCCAAAAGTACCACACCTGCGGTCAATAGAATGGTACTACCTAACAGGAATACGCCAATAAGACCCGTCTCGGCGGCAAATTCCAGATAATCATTATGCGCGTGATCCCAAAAACCCTGCACATCCGCGCCTTGATAACGGGGGAAAGTCGTATAATAACTGCCCAGCCCGGAACCGGTTAAAAAATAATCATCCCAATACGGCAGCGTATCTATATTGACTTCTTTGCGTATTTCGGTGGCGAGGCTGGTTCGCTCCAGACGCTGCGCCACCTTCTCTAAACCAAACCAAGTGCCGACAATAAAAATATCAATCACAATCAGGCTGACTAATAGGATAACTGTCGCACGATTAGCATGTCGGGAAAGGACTAAGGCGATAACTCCAGCAATCATCATACTGGCAAAAAATGCCGTGTTTCCCATGCGTGAATGAGTCATCACTAAAGCAATGACCATAAATACCAGATAAAGCCTCAGACGCATTTTCTCACTCAGAATCCAAGTGATAAGCCCAGCGAGTCGTTGCCGCCAATTGCTGTAGCTGGCTCCGTTACTTAGCATAGCAATCATTAAACCAATCCCCACCGATAGACACATTACCAAATAACCCGCAAGATGATTACGATTGATGAAAGTCCCTGTTGCAACCCCCCTGCTATGAACTTTTTCATGAAAAAAACCATATTCCAATCCCTCCAAGACGATGAAAGAACCATAGAGCGCCTGGAACAAACCACTGAACACCAGTGCTAAAGCTATCCAACGCAGACGGCTATGAGTGTTAACTACTAATAAAGTCAAGGTAAACAGTAATATATAACTAATACTCTTGAGCAAACCGACAGCCGTACTGTGCGGATCAACAGACAGAGTGGTTAGGGTGGGATTGGTAAAAGCATGTACTTGGGCAGCTTGCGGAGACAGCCATTGGATCCATGAAAAAGGCAGAGGAATCCATTGGAAAGTGATATAAATAAGCCAGACTAACCAGATAACCAATATGGGGATAGCTTTATAGAAAACTGGCGTTAGTTTCTGTTTGCCTTGCATATATTGCCATAACCAAACCAGTGCCAAGCTGAAAATACCCACTTCCATAAGTGCCCATGCCCAAGGATGGTTACTCCCATAAGGCAAGGGCAGCCAAACGATTAAAATCAACAGACTGAAAAAACTGATATTCATAGTAGATCCCAAATTATTATAAATTAAGCCACATTTGCACTGCTCCAAATCCCATCGCCCGTTTTTGTCCGCCACCTATCAAAGCCAGCGTTTGTAACCAAGGTATTGCTGCTTCCAATTCTCCACTTAGTTCTACTAAGCCGACAAATCCTTCTAATGACATGCTTTGTCGATTAGTACGCGAATAACGTTTTCCGATGGCTACTGGTGATAAGTGCGTTCGGACAATAGAAAGTCCGTCTCCGGCTTGCCATGCAACATCTCTGGCATCTCGTGCTAAGCTATGGCGTTTTTTCTGATCCAATTCTTCGCCAAAATTTCGATCTTCTATGTCCCATGCAACGAGGTTATATGCGACATTGCCTAAAATACTAACTATAGGTAAGTTGGGTTGAGTGTGAAAATAGCGTTTTCCTTCGGGAGTTTTTTCTTGATGCAAAAAGGGTGTTTGAAATTCGAGTAAGATAGAATGGGGTTTTTCGGGTAAGGTTTGAATTCGTTGCGCTAATGTTAAAGCTGGAGCTGTTTCAATTTTGGCAATAGCAAAGTAAACTTGGTTTTTGTCGCTATTTAATCCCAATTCTCCCATTTTTTTTAATGTGGCTATGACATCTTGCTGAGCGGCTATTGCATGTCGTCCCCAAAGGGTGACTTCCAAGGTAAAACGTTCAACGGGTTCGATGCTTTCTAATTCGGCTGCTCGTAATAGTACTGGACGTGCAAAATTTCTATGGTGTACTTCGGAATAAGGTTTATATAACCAAGGTAAAATACAGTCATTAGGTTTTTGGCAATGTGGATTTTTTTGTCTACTACAAGGGGGATTATTATGACAAATAGTTGACCAAAGTGCGCTACCAAAGGCTCCAGCTAAAGTGGTACCCGGGGTACTTCCCTCATGTGGGGGTAAAAAGATGGGTTTATCGGTGATGCAATGAGCCAATAATTTTTGGACTGGTAATTCAAATGGGTGAATTAAGGGTTGATAATTATACATGATTG
>JAUXCJ010000382.1 GCA_030618965.1 Thiomargarita sp. | reverse complement strand
TCCAAAAAGCATTAAAACTTATGGTTAAGTACTTATTAGCCGTTGTTTCAAAGTGGTTGGTTAGATTGGCAGTTTCAGAAGGCTCCAGTTTTGACTGAGGTGGATACGGGGCATTTTTGGGATAAGTTTTCTATTAGTCGATGATCAAGTTTTTTTAATCCGTTTGTTCCGTAAATCCGTTGTACTCATTTGAGCTTTACTCACTTAAAATAGATTTCTCCCAAAGCATCAGCCAAACCAGCCCCTTTTGCAAGATTCAACGCCAATTGTTGATATTGCCGATAAGCACTGGGTATGATTTCACCATAAGCACCCATCGCACCATCGGCTGGTTTGAGATGAAAGATCGGTTTACGCGCTTCTTCAGCAATCCGTATCACACTATGGTAACTTTTAAAGATAGTCAAACACTGGGGATCTTCTTTTAATGAAAGTCTGGTTTCTTCAGCCTTGATGGCTTGGTGATAAACCTTGGAGATTTGCATCAGCCATTTTGAATAGTTGTTTGTGCCTAGATATAACAAAATAGGTTGTTCAAAAATAACATAACCAAGGGCTTGCATCTCACCTTTAGGTAGATTAGGATTTATTTTATATCGCGCTTGCCAGTCTGAACGCCATTTTTGTCGTATCGCGCCGAACTGTTTCAAACCTTGAACTGATAACAAATCAGGTATTAAAGGCACAATCACATAATCAGCAGAAATTAAGGCAGCACGGTTAATCGCGCCCAAATTTGAACCTAAATCCATTAAAACAATATCAGCCTTTTGTGCCTGCAAACCGTTCCAAAAAGCCGCAATCATCTCATCCGAATGCTCATACCATGCTTTTGACAGTTCATCCTCAAACCCGAATAGAGACATAGTTCCACACAATAGACTTAATTGTTCTTCAATTTCATAAGGTTCAGGAAAAATACCCTTAAAAACGCGATTGGGTTCAATCAACCACCTTTCTTCCAACTCATCTTCATTAAGAAAAGTCGCGGAGAGTTGAGCTTGAGGATCAAAATCGGCTGCGATGACTTCTAATCCTAAATCTCGAAACATCCAAGCCAAATGATAAACCAAAGACGTTTTGCCAACATTGCTGCTTGGATTAAAAATAGCAATAATCATAATGCTCTCCTAATAATAACTAAAACACTGCTTTCTTCTAGGTAAAATTCGGGTGGCGGATTGCCATTTTTTTCTAGTGCTTGACGAGCTAAGGGAATACCAAAGCCAAAACGTTGAACATAGCCCAGATTTTTCATTGCTTCAGCAAGGTGAGGATTACGATAATCAGTGATTCCAGGTTGACCAAAGTTTTTCCGATTAACTTGTCCAAAAGGCCCGCCAGGATTATGAATTTCGATTCTATCATTAAACCATGTAATGCGTACTGGTGCATGACTAGCTTCATAAGTACGATGCAAGACAGCATTTCTCGTCAGTTGTTGCAATGCGACTAATGGATAATCTGGCTGTTTTTTTTCAACCGGGTGGCTTGTTAAATCACTACTCATTGAAATCTGAATCGGCAACAATTCATCTAAGCCATTAAGTATTATAGATAAAGGGCCAGTAAATTCTTGATGATCTTTAATAGAATCGCCTAATTCTGTGCCGTCAATTCTCAGAAATTGAATATAGCTACCTGGCAAGATTTGTTGCGGAGCTTTTCCAAAAACTAAGAGTCCAAGCACTGTCGGATGAATGGCAGGCTGTAAAGAAATAAATCTCATTGCAGCAAGTTGTTGCTCAATTGAACGCTGATTTTGTGCCAAAATATCTGGCGGTAAAGCGGCAGGCAAATAGCTTTGTTCAAAGAGTGCCAAATTGAGATCATTCAAGCTTGTAGAAACAAGCGTTTGAATATTATAGGGTAAATCTTTATAGCGACGTTTTTCTGCGAGACGGCGTTCATCTTCAGGTGTTGCCAGTGCGACACTTGGACCGACACGTACCCAAACGCGCCCCTCGTAACGTACTGGTGGCGCGTCAGAGGGTTCAACAATAATAACAGCGAGTTCGCAATTGCCCAGCCTTCGTTTTTGAACGCTCATGGTAGGGAAAGGGAGAATATGGCCATTGGCTCGCATATCGGAGAGTGTTAATAAGAGTTTATCGGTGATTTCAAGATTGGCACATTGACCATTATCTTTAACTCCAATGAATATCACGCCAACTTGCTGGTGATTCGCCAAATCGTTAGCAAAGGCGCATAAGGCTCGACGAATTTTACTACGATCCGAGATTGAAGCTTTACGCTCCACTTGTTCTGATTCTAGTTCGTTTAAAAGCGTTTCCAGTTCATAATCATTCATAATTTTTATATGTATGCGAATATAAAAAATTCAAGTCTTTGTTTTTGATTACTATTAAAGGCAGTATTAATACGACTAATATAACCGTCGCGTAATTGTCGCAAAAAGCTAATCAAGGTTCCGTTTGACAAACAATCGACTTCATCAAACAAAACTACTAAGGGTTTATCTAAGCTTTGACAAAAATAGCTAAAAGCTTGTATCAAGGCAACACTGTAATCTTCAACATAATTAACTTTGTCAGCAAATGGATATTTGCTCAAAGTTTCATGAAAATTAATTCGTGTTTTCAACAACTTAATTATAATTGGAATACCTTGTGCTGCCTCAGTAATTTCTTGCACCGATTCCAGTGAACAATACGAGGAGAAATCTTTTGCTGCAATAATAAGATTTCTCCTATCGTCGAAATGACAAAAAGTTTAGTTTATGAACGTGTGGAGTATATAATCTCCTATTTAGAATCAAAAAATATATGGTATGGTATTTTGCTGTAAAGGGCAACGACAGAAAGATATTTTGTTTAAATTGATGTTAGTGTATTATTAATATTTTACAGCATATAATGAATGATAAAAGT
>JAUXCJ010000024.1 GCA_030618965.1 Thiomargarita sp. | reverse complement strand
GGCTTGTTTACCTAAATAGCCTGGATTCAAGAAGTTAAAAATTGACCAAAGATCTAATAGGCGATTTTCAACTGGCGTACCAGTTAAAGCGTGGCGGTGTTGGCTTTCCAATTTTAAAATAGCTTTGGTTTGTGCGGCTTTGGGATTTTTTATATTTTGGGCTTCATCGAGAACTAATAGTTTCTACTTGATGCTGTTGAAAAGTTTGGCATCTTTTCTGGCTAAGGTAAATGAACTGATGACTATATCATAGTTCGCTACCGCTGCTTTATACCAAGTTGAATCTCATCGTTATTATAAGAAGCTAGAAAATGAATATCACTTAAAATTTTGATAAAATTAGATAAAAAAACAATTGATTGTCCAAGATTGCAAAGTGATGGTTTTGGGTATCTCCACTTCCAAGGAACGGCTCAATTCTGGTGATAGTAATGGCTTACTTTTAGCGGTTGGTAATAAAAAATAATTGGTTTCAATAGCATTAGTAAGTTTAGCAAGGCTAGTATCGCGAGTGCGACGAATTGGGAGTCCCAATAAACTTCCCATAAAACTCGGTAATTTGTCTGAAGTTAAATGGTTAGGATGGAGATTAGAGGTTTTTGGGATTCTTGCAGAAGATGAGATTTCTATCCAAAAGTAAAAATTACCGTTTTGAATAAAGTCATCATCGGGTAACTGGATTCTACATCAATGACTCCAATATTTATATTTTCAATAAAAAAATTAATTTGTCAATGCGAGAGTAGTGGTTTCTGGAAACTACTGATAAATAAACGATAGTATCGTATAATACACTTTTTGCTTAGGATAATTTTATTTCTGACATTTTACCACCTACAATAACCAATATTAAAATGAATACCAAAGAAATTAAACAATTAGAAGTTGATTTATGGGCAGCAGCGGATAATTTACGCGCTAATACTGCTTTAAAATCAACGGAATATGCTACTCCAATCTTGGGGCTGATTTTTTTAAAGTTTGCTGATAATAAGTATCGCCAATTTGAAGCGGCTATTAATGAAGAGTTTAAAAAGTTATCAGCTGGGCGCAGAAAAAAACCTATTTCTGAGATTGCTATTAAACACTGCGGGTTTTATTTGCCTGATTATGCTCGTTATGATTATTTGCTCAATTTGTCTGAACAGGAAAATGTCGCAAAAAAAATTAAAGAGGCTATGCTGGCTATTGAGGAATTTAAAACTGAATTAGATGGGGTATTGCCTAAAGATGAATATGTGCTGCTCAATAAAACTAATGCTGATACTATTGCACAGTTATTAAAAACCTTTTCTAATATTCCTTTTGATGCTGATGGTGATGTTTTTGGTAAAATTTATGAGTTTTTCTTGGGTAAATTTGCTTTGAGCGAAGGGCAAAAAGGCGGCGAGTTTTTTACTCCGACTTCTGTTGTACGGCTTATGGTGGAAATTATTCAGCCTTATAAGGGTTCAGTTTATGATCCTGCTTGTGGTTCTGGCGGTATGTTTGTTCAATCTCAGCATTTTGTTGCCCAACATAGAAAAAAATTGGCGGCTTTGGGCGAAACTCATGATGAAGATCAGCTTTATGTCTATGGACAGGAAAAAACTCTTGATACTGTGAAATTGGCTAAAATGAATTTGGCCGTTAATGGTTTGCGTGGGGAAATTCGGCAAACTAATAGTTATGCAGAAGACCCTTTTGATGGTTTAGATAAGTTTGATTATGTGATGGCAAATCCTCCTTTTAATGTTGATGATGTGCCTATTGCTACAGTAGAAAGTGATAAACGTTTTAATCGTTATGGCATTCCGCGTAAAAAAACTAAAGTTAAAAAATCTGAAGAGGGTAAAGAGACAGTTCCAAATGCTAATTATTTATGGATCAATTTATTTGCTAGTTCCATAAAAGAAAATGGTCGCGCCGCACTGGTTATGGCTAATTCGGCATCAGATGCCCGCCATTCTGAGGCCGATATTCGCCAGAATTTGATCGAAAATAATCTTATTTATGGAATGCTCACTTTGCCATCAAATATGTTTTATACGGTGACATTGCCAGCGACTCTGTGGTTTTTTGATAAGGGCAAACAGGATAATCGGATTTTGTTTATTGATGCGCGTAATATTTTCACACAAATTGACCGCGCCCATCGTGAATTTAATCCTGCACAAATTGAAAATATATCTATTATTAGTAAGTTACATCGTGGAAATCGTCAAGCGTTTATTGATTTGATTAATGCTTATTTTGCGGATGGCATGGCAGCATTAATTGAAAATCAGCAACAAGTTAAACCTGTGACAGAGCAATTATTAGCAGTATTGGATGATAAACAAGGAAAATTAGCGGTTGAGGAATTATTGAGCCAGTGGCAAGGTTTGGCTACTTTAGAAGAGCGTTATAGTAATTATATGAAAAGTACCAAGAAAAAAACTGGTATTGCGATTATAAATAGCTCTCAACAGAGCCTACGCACCGATTTTGAACCATTTTTTGAAGGTTTACATGCAGGTTTAAAGCAATTAGATAAGCGAATACGTCAACATGAAAAGCTTAAACTTGAAGCTAAAAAATCCGCTGGAAAAAGAAGAACTAATACTGATCGTGATATTAAGCAATTAAAGGCAATTTTAGAAGAATTGCATCAAGAAGTAAAAAATGCAGAAAGCTATTATAAACATATTCACTGGTTGCAAGAACGTTTTCCTAATGCTGAATATGAGGATGTCACAGGATTGTGTAAGTTAGCAACGGTGGCAGAGGTTAAAGAACAGGATTATTCGCTGAATCCTGGGCGTTATGTGGGAGTTGTGATTGAAGAGGATGGGAAAACGGAGGAGGAGTTTGTTGAGGAGCTGACAAATTTAAATGATAATTTTATTCAGCTAACTAATGAATCTTCACGATTAGTAAGTCTTATTTTAAACAATGTGAAGCTTTTAGTAGGTGACGTATGAAGTCTATTTTATTAGGTGAAGCTTTAAATTTCTATAATGGAAAAACTGTAAAAGCTGGAAAATATGGCAGTTTTCCAGTATATGGTTCAAATGGAATTATTGGTTATGTGGATAAACACAAATTTGAAGAGAGCATAATTATAGGTCGTGTTGGTGCTTACTGCGGATCAATTAACTATGAAAAAGGAAAGTATTGGGCTAGTGATAATACAATTGTTGCAGATGCTAAAGGCGATTATTCAACGCTATATTTTTCATATCTTCTGAAGATATTTCCACTTAATAGTCTTGCTGGTGGAAGTGCTCAACCACTTATAAACCAAACAATACTATCACGAGTTAAAACTAGAGTTCCAGATTTTAAAACCCAAAAAAAAATCGCCGCCATCCTATCCGGCTATGACGATTTAATCGAAAACAACAAACGCCGTATCGCCTTATTGGAAAAAATGGCAGAAGAAATATATCGAGAATGGTTTGTTCGTTTTCGCTTTCCTGGTTATAAAAAAGCGGAATTTGATAAAGGGATTCCTAGGGGGTGGAGCGTTAAAAAACTAGGTGAAATTTCTGATATTACTTCTAGCAAACGCATTTTCTTGAGCGACTATGTTGAAAGTGGTGTTCCTTTCTATCGTTCAAAAGAGATTATTGAGCGATATTTTGGGGAAGAACCTTCTACACCTCTGTATATTAGTGAAGATAAATTTATTCAAATAAAAGATAAATTTGGCTTCCCTAAAGAAAATGATATTCTAATCACATCCGTTGGTACATTAGGTATACCATGTTTAGTCAGAAAAAATGATAGATTTTATTTTAAAGATGGTAACTTAATTTGGTTTAAATCCTTAAACCATATCCATAATAAGTTTTTATATTTTTGGATGCAGACACCGCTAGGAAAAGGACGGTTATTAGAAACGACAATAGGGTCATCACAACCAGCTTTTACTATTACTGGATTAAAGCAAGTTGAAATTATTATGCCAAATGATGAAATACTTTCTGAGTTTATGGGGGTGTGGGATTCAATGAGGAGTCAAAAAGAAATCTTAATTCAATCAGTAAAATGTCTTAAAACAACCAGAGACAAACTTTTACCAAGACTAATCTCTGGCAAGCTCTCAGTAGAAAATCTCGACATCCAATTTCCACCCAGTATGTTAAATGACTAAGTAGGGTGGGCAAAGTCTTTTTTTTGCCCACCATCTCGGGGAACGGTGGGCAGCAAAAAGACGCTGCCCACCCTACGAGCTGGCAAGCTCTCCGTAGAAAATCTCGACATTCAATTTCCACCATACCACTAAAAACTCTGAATCACGGATTAAACGGATTACACGGATGACGCAGATTTAAAATCAAAAGACCAGCTATGAAGTATTTTTAGGTTTTTAATCCGTGTAATCTGTGTAATCAGTTTAATCCGCGATTCAAAGTTTGTTAATCAGAATTGTCTATTAAAATATTAAGGAATTCATAACAACATGACAAAAAACTTCATCTCCGAAAACGACATTGAGCAAGCAATCTTAGAAAAACTACATCAACAGGGTTTTGAGCTGCTTAATTGCTATACTTTTAAACCAGAAACACTAAATGATAAATCAAATCGTAAAGATAAGCGGGATGTTATTTTATATGATCGCTTGAAAGTTGCTTGTTTGCGTCTAAATCCGAGTATTCCTGAACTCTCAATTGAGAAAGTAATCGAAACTATCATGGATCGCCGCGTTGCTATGTCTGCTTTGGCTGCAAATATGGAACTATATAAGCTCATCCGTGATGGTGTAGCTGTAGAATTTGAGGACGTGCAAGGGATTAAACACCATGAAATAGTTCGCTTGATTGATTTTAATGATAATCCTATTAATGCAAATAATGACTATTTGGCTGTTTCTCAATTATGGATAAAAACTATTGGTAAAACTCCTAAAGCCGCTTATCGCCGTCCTGATATTATTTTATATATTAATGGGCTTCCTCTGGTTTTTATTGAACTCAAAAATTCTAATGTTAAGTTAAAATCAGCTTTTGATGATAATCTTCACAATTATAAATATGATATTCCGCAACTTTTCCATTGTAACGCTTTTTGTATTCTATCTAATGCTATAGAAACTAAGGTGGGTAGTTTTACTGCTGGCTGGGAACATTTTTTTAACTGGTTGCGGATTGACGAACAACAAATAATTGATCGTCAATCTATAGCTGATAGCAAAACTAGCTTAGAATACGCTGTTGCTGGTTTATGCCAACCGCATAAATTGCTGGACTATATAGAAAACTTTATTTTATTTTACCAAGAAAACAATAAAATAATTGCTCAAAACCATCAATTTATTGGAGTCAATAACGCTTTTGATGGTTTCATAAATCGCCATAAATATGAGGGCAAACTTGGCGTTTTTTGGCATACTCAAGGTTCTGGCAAAAGTTTTTCGATGATTTTTTATGCGCGGAAAATTTTTCGCAAAATCACGGGTAATTTTAGCTTTGTAGTTGTCACTGATCGCCAAGACTTAGACGGGCAGATTTACCGTAACTTCTTAAATACCAATACGATACAAGAAAAAGAAGCCGCACAGCCTAGTAATGCGGAAGAAATGCGAAAATTCATCCGCCAAAATAAAAAAGTAGTATTTACTCTAATTCAAAAGTTCCGCTATGCCAAAGGCAAGCAATACCCGCAACTCTTTAATCCTGCTGAACGCGAAATTATCGTAATGGTAGACGAAGCTCACCGAACTCAATATAAATCTCTAGCTGAAAATATGCGGGCTGGTTTAAATGGAGCGCACTTTATCGCTTTTACGGGTACGCCATTATTAGGTAAAGAACGTAAAACTAATCAATGGTTTGGAGATTACGTTTCAGAATATAATTTTCAGCAGGCGATGGAAGATAAAGCCACTGTGCCGCTATTTTATGAAAAACGTGTTCCAGAAATCTTAATCCAAAACGATGATTTGAGCGAAGAGTTCTATCAACTAGTAGAAGATGAAAATCTCGATGATGCGAAATTAGAAAAAAAATTCCTCAAAGAACTGGAAATTATCAAACGGGATGATCGTTTAGAAACCATAGCAAAAGATATTGTCTATCATTTTCCGCGCCGTGGGTATTTAGGAAAGGCTATGGTAATTTCAGTGGATAAATTCACTGCCGTTAAAATGTATGACAAAGTACAACAGCATTGGACAGCAGAAATAAAACGCCTAAGAGGATTAATTGCAAACGCTAAACACGATATTGAAAAAGCCCGTTTCAAAAAAATCATCAAGTTTATGAAATCAGTTGAAATGGCGGTGGTGGTAAGTGATCCCCAAGCAGAAAAGTTTGAAAAAGCTGGTTTAAATATCCAACCCCACGCGAAACGTTTAGCGGAACTAGATGAACATGGCCATGATATTGAGTATAATTTTAAAGATCCTGAACATCCGCTACAATTAGTATTTGTCTGTGCCATGTGGCTAACTGGCTTTGATGCGCCAACAGTTTCCACCCTATATATTGATAAACCAATGAAAAACCACAGCTTAATGCAAACCATTGCTAGGGCTAACCGAGTTAGTAGCTATAAAATAGACGGAAAGATTGAAAAGAAAAACGGTGAAATAGTTGACTACTATAATGTTTTCCGCAATATGAAAAAAGCCCTACATGATTATGGGCAAGGAGAAAATGAGCAAGATATAGTGCCAGTTCAAGAAAAATCAGAACTCTTAAAATTGCTGGATGATGCCATAGAGCAAACCCTAGAATTTTGTCAGGAGAGGAATATTGATTTACAAAAAATTGTTTCACAAGGTAAAAATTTCAAAAGTATTGCATTATTTGAACAATATGCTGATAGCTTATTGAGCGTTGAAGAATGGCGTAAATCCTTTGCGGTATATGACAATACAGTTTCATCTTTATATGAGTCATGCAAACCAGAAATTTTCCAAAAATCGCAACGCCCAGAAATCGCCGTGATTCAATACCTGCGTGGAATTATAGATGTCTACCTTGAACAAACAGATATAAATACGGTAACAGAAAAAATCGCCATGCTACTTGATGAAAGTTTAGTAGTAGATAAGGCGGAAAACTTCACTGTAAAAGAACACTCAGCCGAATATCAAATTGTCCAAAAAGGCAAAACCTGGGATTTAAGCAAAATTGACTTTGAAAAATTACATGAAGACTTTGGTAAAGCAAAATATAAAAATATAAAAATTGCAGAAATGCGAACATTTATAGAAAGCAAAATCCAAAAACTGCTAAGACAAAACCAAAATCGCACCAATTTTGTAGAAAAATTACAGCAAATAATTGATAAGTATAATTCTGGCGCATCGTCTAATGAGAACTATTTTGAAGAATTGCTAAAATTTACCCAAGATATTAAAGAAGAAGAAGAACGCCATACGCGCGAAGGTTTGAGCGAAGATGAATTAGAAATATACGACATCTTGAAAAAAGAGAAATTCAGCAAAGCAGAAAAACCAAAAGTCAAACTAGCAGCAAAACATCTACTTAAACGCTTATTAGAGACACAACCCAAAGTGCTAATACAAGATTGGTGGAAAGACAACCAAACACGTCTGATAGTAAAAGATGTGGTTGAAGAGATATTAAATGAAGAACTGCCAAAAAGCTATGATGAGCCTTGCTTTAATGAAACCTGCGATAATGTCTTTAATTTAATTGAAGATTTTGCTGCGAATGGCGAAAAATGGGCGGCGTAATTTTTAAGCCTCTTGGTTATGTGAAATATTACTGAGAATGGCTAGTAAAACGTGGCGTAGCGTTAGTTAAAGCACGCCATTTCTTCAGGGATGACGAGCAAAGGGTATTGGCGCAACGCGAAAACTCCTGCAATCAACCAAGTATAGAATAATAACTATTTGAAAAATAAGGTATTAGTATCATTAAGGGACGGCTGGATAAAGTGCCATTACCCTATTCGGTAAGTTAAATGAAACGCCCTGTGCGGAGCCACATGCAGGGTGTGGGGGTTAAAGGAGAAAAACCTTCGGCTACCCGATTAGCCTGTTTTTCTTGCAAATTATCCTATTATAGGAGATTATATCCAGATGACAGAGCAAATTATACAAAGCAAACTCTTCGATGATGACTTATTAGTTAACTATAATAGAAGAACTCAAGGCGGAGAACCTACCTCCGATTTAATTCTATCCTCTTATATTGATGGGAATGAGAATATTTTTCCACATATTCTTAATCTTCATGTACCCAAAAAGGCAAAAATAGCTGATGTTACATGGGGTAAGGGCGTATTTTGGAAAAAGGTGCCTAAAGATGACTATGATGTTCATGGTACAGATATCGCCAATGGTATAGATTGCCGAAACCTTCCATATACTGATGGAGCATTTGATTGTGTAGTTCTAGACCCTCCATATATGGAAGGTTTTTATCGAAAAAATAATGATCAAAAAGCAGGCTCGGGAACTCACTCTGCTTTTTCACAAGCCTATTCAAATGGTGATGAAAGAAACTCTGATACAAAAAATACTGGAACAAAAAAATGGCATGCAGCAGTTACTGATATGTATTTCAAGGCTGGGCAGGAAGCGTATCGAATTTTAAAGAAAAAAGGTGTACTAATTGTAAAATGCCAAGATGAAGTTAGTGCTGGTAAACAATGGTTAACTCATGTTGAAATAATTAATGAGTATGAAAAATATGGTTACTACTCAAAAGATCTTTTTATAGTAATGAGAACAAATAGACCTGCTGTTAGCAGGCTCAAAAAACAAGTTCATGCGAGAAAAAATCATTCTTATTTTTTAGTGTTCATAAAAAAATAGTCATTCAATATCTTCAGGATATGAACCAAGGCCTTCTTCAATCATTTCATTGAGAAGAACACGAAGATCAGAATAGAATG
>JAUXCJ010000369.1 GCA_030618965.1 Thiomargarita sp. | reverse complement strand
TTTTTAAGAATGGATAAGGCAAAATCTAAATAGAACTGGGGTTTTATCCTTTTTTAAAAGTAATCCTTGTAGTTATTTTTTTAATTGTCAGAATCAGGATTTACAGAATTTTAGGATTTTCAGAATTAAAAAAATTGGTTTTTGCCTTTATCCTGTAAATCCGAAAATCCTGCAAATCCTGATTCAGACAATCATAATTTAATTAAACCTATAAACCTTACAGTTAGGCACAGCCTTTTGAAATTTGTCTACTTCCGCTTGACTGATTTGATTATTCCAGCAATACAATACCTGCAAATTAGTCAATTGATGCAGCGGTTTTAAATCGCTGATTTTATTATAAACGCAATTCAATTCCTGCAAACTAGACAACTGGCGCAGCGGTTCTAAATCGCTGATTTTATTGCCACCGCAATGCAATTCCTGCAAACTCGTCAACTGGCGCAGCGGTTCTAAATTGTTTATTTGATTCTCATAGAACACCAATTTCTGCAAGCTAGTCAATTGGCGCAGCGGTTCTAAATCGCTTATTTGATTCTCAAAGCACTCCAATTTCTGCAAGCTAGTCAACTGGCGCAATGGTTCTAAATTGCTTATTTTATTGTCACCGCAATCCAAGTAGTCTTGCCAATTAATCATTTTCATCAAATCGCGGTCATTCGGTTTATTATCAATAATAGCCATATCCTTGAGAATTTTTTTCCACTTCTTATCCAAATTCTTCCACCAAATCCGGTTATCCACTAGTCGTGATGCTTCAACTTCAACCTTTTTTTCAACCGGCGATACTACAGTTGTTGGTTTTGAACGAAATTGAGAAGATAAAGCGCTAATCTTCTCAATAAAACTCCCCACATCAGGACGTTTTTCAGGTTCTCTTTCCACACAATCACACAGCAACTCAAACAACTCAGGAGCCTTTGCCAAGCGTCTCGGATGCAAAGTCTGCGGAATTTCGCCCGTCAACAAACGATACAAAGTTTTTCCAAAAGCATAGACATCACTTTTCGCATTCGGTTCGCCACCATAACCTTGTTGCTCAGGTGGCGCATAATCAAAAGTCCCAAATACCGATTGCGCTAACATACTTAAACCAGTTTTACTTTGTTTCAGGCTCAGTTCTTGTTGTAATGATTTCGCCACTTTCGCTAACCCAAAATCAATCACTTTAACGCTAGGTGCATTATCTGACGGCGATAACAACAGATTCGCTGGTTTTAAATCAAGATGGTAAATGCCCTTGTTATGCGCCAATTGCAATGCCTTCACAATTTGTAAACCCACTGCAATTCCGCTATTAATATCCAAATTTCCATGCTTTTTTATCCATTCTTCGCCATCGACTGCATTTTGGTAATATTCTGTCACAAAATAACCGCGTTCTTGTTTTGCCATATCCACAAAGCCATAATCTGATGGTGCTGGCACATACTCCCCAGCAATTTCCGCCATCAATAGCGGTTCTTGAAAAATCTCATCCAATGAACCTTTCCGCGTTTCCCAAAAGCATTTCACTACCACTTTTTGGGTTTTATTTAAACGTTGTCGGCATAGGAATACACATCCCATGCCTCCAGCTCCCAAAATGCGTTCAATCGGGTATTTATGTTCATCATGTAAAGCATAACGTTCTGAATTTATTGCAATCGCTTCTTGTAAATAGGGCAAGGCTTTGTCATAAGCAGCTTGTCGCAGTTGGATTTCAAATAAATTGTAGGCACTTAAAGCTCGTTCGGCATCATTTTGTGCCTGTTGATGGGCTTTGAGCAATAAAGCCTCTGCCTGTTCCAAATTGCCGCTGGCTGAAACGACACAACCTAAACCAATCGCAACTCGACTAAATTGGGCATCAGACGGTGATAATTGTTTCGATAAGCGCAAAGCTTTGTTAATCAATTCAAGGCTGCCACTGTTATATTGTGTGAACTCATCACGCGGTTTCATTTGCGGCGATAAATCTGCGCGTGCCATTAATTGTTCAACAATATCTAAAATTTGCTTGACATCATCATGAATAACTTCCAATTTCCAGTGCAATTTATCCATTGCCGTAGAAATGTCTGATAGTTGAACAGTGAGTAAATTCGTCCACTCAGCAAAATTATCTTGAAAGGCGATGAATTCGGCATAATGGTTTTCTGTCACCGACTCAATTTTTTGCAAATTCTCTAATTTTGGCCCCAATTCGGCTAATTTTCCGAATTGTTTCGCCGCAACAGCTTGATTTAATTTCTCTTCTGTGGATTGCACCAAAGTTTTAATTTCGCGCACATCGACAATTAAACCTTGACGCTGTAAAGCCTCTAATGTCCGAGACATTCGGTTATCACTGCGTAACTTTTCATGCAAAAAGAATAAGATAGATTGTCCAAGCAATTCTTTATAACTGAGAAAATCACGCACGGAGTCATCTAAAGGTATGGAAATTTGGGCTAAAACTAAATCAGTGATAGCAAAAGTCCCCGTTTCTGTGACAAAGCTGGCGAGTTCTGACTCGGTAAATTCGACATTATCGGCTTGAAATAGCTGACATTTTGCTAACTTTTTGCACTGTTCAAGGGCAGTTTGTCGAAAATTTGATAATTCCTCAGTAGATAAATGTTTCGCAAATTGTTGTAAATAATCTAACTCAATACGTTGAGAAAACTCACTGTCTATATTCGATTTCAACAAAGTTTGCCAAAATCCTCGCCTTTGTTCGGGAGAAACTAAACCAGCACAAATAGCAGCTATGGCACGAGCATGGCTATCTTGAAAAGCGGCAGCGATTTCAGCAGTAGTAAAGGTAAAATTGGCTTTGAGTAAATTCAGAGCTTTTTCGCTGCCAGTGGATTCGGCGAGAACGTTGATCCGGGAGTGGTCGAAACTCATCAGGACAGGGAGCTTCTCCCATATTGTCGATGTTTCAGCGTATTCAGGTGGCACGCCGATGCTGGCCATTGGTATTGAAGGC
>JAUXCJ010000068.1 GCA_030618965.1 Thiomargarita sp. | reverse complement strand
GGTATGGCAACCAAATATGCCGAAGCGGTTTGTGCCGTACATTACCGCGAAACCGATGATGCCGGCAATCATGTCGGTGGCCCCATGTATTATATTAAAAACGGACTCTCAAGTAAGTGGCTTTGGTTAGGCACAGTCTTTGCGTTCTTTGGCGCACTAGCTGGATTTGGTATCGGTAACGGCGTACAAGCCCATTCTGTTGCAGACGTTTTGCACTCCTCATTTCAAATACCGACTTGGATAACTGGCCTAGTTCTTAGCGTTTTAGTGGGATTAGTCTTGATTGGAGGTATTCGTTGGATTGCTGAAGTGGCAGGAAAAGTCGTTCCAATAATGGCGATCTTATATATTATATGCGGCGTTATCGTTTTAGCACTCAACATGTCTGAAATACTTCCAGCCTTCGACCTAATTTTTACCCACGCCTTTACACCAATTGCAGCCACAGGCGGTTTTGCAGGCGCAGCTGTTTGGACAGCGATTCGCTTTGGAGTAGCACGCGGAGTATTTTCTAACGAAGCCGGTTTAGGTAGCGCACCAATCGCCCATGCCGCAGCCAGTACCAATAATCCAGTGCGACAAGGTGTCATAGCCATGCTAGACCCCTTGATTGACACACTAATTATCTGCACAATCACCGGCTTAGTCATCATTATATCAGGCGCATGGATGACTGGCGTATCAGGCGCACCCTTATCATCAGCAGCTTTTGAACACGCCTTACCTAATTTTGGTTCCTATGTGATTACCTTTGGCATGGTAGTTTTTGCATTTACAACTCTTTTAGGCTGGAGCTTTTACGGCGAAAAATGTGTTGAATACCTATTTGGGATAAAATCCATTATTCCGTTTCGGCTATTATGGGTAATTGCCATACCAATTGGGGCAATGGGAGATTTAAAGTTCACATGGTTAGTTGCAGACACACTTAACGCCTTAATGGCAATACCGAACCTGATTGCCTTGTTATTGCTCAGTCCAATCATATTTAAACTGACACGCGACTACTTTGCTAGTAATCACTAGTAGATTGTCAATTTAAGTTTATCAGGTTATTGGAGTCCAAAGCTTTA
This sequence comes from Thiomargarita sp., assembly GCA_030618965.1. Lineage (GTDB taxonomy): Bacteria > Pseudomonadota > Gammaproteobacteria > Beggiatoales > Beggiatoaceae > JAUXCJ01. The sequence goes on along the minus strand of JAUXCJ010000068.1, from coordinate 5,262 downwards.
GCTTTGGCATTTTGAATTTCAAGTCCCAAAGCTAAAGCTTTGGACTCCAAGTTACCAGACAGTTAATGGTTGACAAGGTACTATAGTAATCCTATTTGATTTACTTCGTTACTTCGTTTGTGGATGCCAAGACCTCCGAGGTTTTCAAAACCTCGGAGGTCTGATTGACAAGTCATTTAGGAGACCTATAGTACAAAGAACTATTTGTTGAATAAATTAATTTTAACTCATTGGAACCTAAATGGAAACTATCGTCCAGACACTCAGCCAAGATCATTCACGTTGCGATCAACTCTTTGCGAAGGCTGAAGAGAGTGTCGCCAAAACTGATTGGAAGCGTGCTAATACAGATTTTGCTAATTTTAGGGCCGCTATGGAGCGACATTTTACGATGGAAGAAGAGGTTTTATTCCCCACTATTGAAAAACGTGCTGGGCAAAGAATTGGTCCAATACGAGTTATGCGGATGGAGCATCAACAAATGCGTGAAGTCTTTGTAGAAATGGAAGAAAGTGTCACTCAGCAAGATAGTGATGAATATTTGGGCTTGTCTGAAACCTTATTAATGTTAATGCAGCAACACAATGGCAAAGAAGAACACATGCTCTATCCGCTGAGTGATAGAGTGCTACAGCATGATGCACCCTCTGTCATTAAGGAAATGCAACAAAAAGGAGATCAGCTATGACAGCGGAGCAGATTTTAGATGTCAGTGACTTGGAACCCTGTGAGCCTTTGGAGAATATTTTAGCCACGATTCCAAACTTGCAAGCTGGCGAATATCTGCGAGTGTTACATCGTATGGAACCTCATCCCCTTTATCCTATCTTGACACAAAAAGGTTATGCGTGGCTGACTCAAGAAGGACAGGATGTGCAAATTGAAGTCTACATTTGGCGCAATACAGATGCTCAAGCGGAGGCAGCAGCTCGTGCTGGAGCAAAATTAGCATGAATGCCACCCTGCTTTCATTAGAACAAACACCACCATTATCTGTCCCCATCCGTTTTTTTTTGACAGCTCCCCTATTTGGAATTTTAGCTAGTATTCTATTGTTTTACGACGGCCCTGAACTGTTTAATAATCGTTGGGGTATGCACACACTTGCACTGACTCACTTATTGACACTCGGCTTTATTACAATGGTGATGTTCGGAGCAATGCTGCAATTATTAGCCATACTCGCAGCTTCTCCAGTTCCACATCCAGTTTTAGTCAGTAATGTACTTCATATCTCGCTGACTTTAGGGACTTTGAGTTTAGCCGCTGGCTTTCTTAACGGCTATAATTGGCTAATGCAATCCGCTGTGATTCTATTAGGATTCAGTTTTCTAGGATTTATCAGCGTTGTCGGCTATTGTTTAATTCGGATAAAAGATAGCAATCCCATTTTTACTGCGATGAGTTTAGCATTAAGTGCCTTAGCGGTGACGGCAATACTAGGTATTGGGCTAGGAATGCTGTTTGGCTTTAAAATCAGTCTGCCCTTTCCTCATATTCTGACTGACTTACATTTGACATGGGGATTAATCGGTTGGATTGTATTATTGCTTATTGGTGTAGCCTATCAAGTCGTGCCAATGTTCCAAATTACGCCAGCCTATCCGACGCGCTTAACACGCTGGCTAGTTCCATTGATTTTCTTGAGTTTATTACTCTGGACAGTTTTTTATGTATTAGCACTTTTTAATAAAGTACCAATTCTATTTCCACGAATATTGATGGGATTAATAGGCTTAGGATTAAGCAGCTTTGCGGTAGCGACACTGACTATCCAAAAACGTCGTTTGCGAAAATTGCCCGATATAACCTTGAATTATTGGCGGGTGGGGATGCTTAGTTTATTATTATGTGTGATTTTATGGTTAGCCAATATTGACTCAATTTTTTTAATAATCTTATTCATAGGGGGCTTTGTACTACCAGTGATTCAAGGCATGTTGTATAAAATTATCCCATTTTTAGTTTGGCTACATTTACAAAACCAACAAGGGAATAACCCGATGAAAAGGATAAAAGTCCCAAATATGAAGAAAATTATACCAGACAAACAAGCACGTTATCAGTTCTGGCTATACATGCTTGCTTTTGGACTTTTAATCGGCGCACTGTTGGCTCCGTCTTATCTGAACTCAGTTGCCAGTATTACACTTATGCTATCGTTTTTGTTTTTAGCCTATAATATTTATAGTGCAGTGTGGCTTTATTGGCGGGTTAGTCGGGAAATTGCGGCAATTGTCTGAGCCTTGATTTTAAAGGATTTAGTGGAACCCCGTTTGCTGTTCAGCAAGGTGTTAGGTAATTGTCTGTACCAATTGATTTATAGCGTTAATTTTTAACTCAGTAAATCAACTTCCAATACTTTCATCATTTCTGTCGCCTTTCCTTGTAAAAACACGTCTGTGATTGAATCAGTGTAATTTGACTTATTGGGATTTATTTCAATAATTGTTGCGCCGTTTTCTTGGGCTTGATAAGGAATCATGCAGGCGGGCATGACTTCGCCAGTTGTGCCGATAACTAAGATAACATCTGCTTTCATTGCTTCTATAGCAGATTGAGAAGCGGCTTCTTCTGGGATGGCTTCACCAAATAGAATGACATTGGGTTTTAATATACCCTTGTCTTTTGAACAACGAGGGGGAATCTTGTCGAAGTTGATTTCTTTTGCCAAATATTTCGCGCCACAGTCTAAACAAACCAGCGTTTGCAATGTACCATGAAATTCATAGACGTTTTGGCTGCCTGCTTCTTGATGTAAGTTGTCGATATTTTGTGTGATGATAGATTTTATAAGCCCCTGTTTTTCTAGTCTGGCTAAGGCATAATGTGCCTCGTTAGGTTTAGCATCCCCATAAGGGCCGTAAAATAGTTCTCCGAGGGCTTGCCATGAGCTTTCTGGATTTTGCAAAAAATAGTTTAAATCTAAAACGATAGGATCATATTGATCCCAAAGTCCCCCTTCTCCTCGGAAGGGTGGGATGCCGCTTTCTACAGAAATACCAGCACCTGTGAATACAATCGTGTATTTAGAATCGCGGAGTAATTTAGCCGCTTTTTTTAGTTCTGTGCTCATTGGATTTTCTCATTTCTATCATTTTATCGTGGCTTTATGCTATTTTAATAATTTTATTATTTTAAACTGAACAACATGCCTTCTCAACTCATCATTTCCTTAAAATACATTATTCATACTATCAATGCTATCAGCGAATGGACTGGGCGTTTGATCGCTTGGTTAGTGCTAATCTTGGTATTAATCATTGTTTATAATTCTAGCATGGCAGCTTTATTTTCTATTGGTTCGGTTGCTTTGCAGGAATTACAATGGCATTTATTTGCTTTAATTTTTTTACTTGGAGCTGCCTATACATTAAAACATGATGAGCATGTTCGGGTAGATATTATTTATCAAGGATGTTGGATGGATAAACGCAAACGCGCTTGGGTTGATTTGCTGGGTAGCTTATTTTTGTTAATTCCATTTTGTTTGTTAATTATCAGCGCATCTTGGACATTTGTCCATGATGCTTATATCTTTCAAGAAGGCTCATCTGATGCGGGTGGCTTGCCTTATCGTTTTTTACTCAAAGCAGCCATTCCTGTAGGTTTTGGTTTATTAATGTTACAAGGTATTGCTAATAGTTTAAGCAGTCTTTTATATTTAGTAGGTGTTGAACCGGAGGAACTGGATTAATGGAACTGTTCAGCATCAGCATGGAAGTCTGGGCACTGTTGATGTTTGCTGTGCTAGTGGTGGCTTTATTATTAGGCTATCCAGTTGCGTTTACTTTAGGTGCGGTTTCGCTGCTATTTGGTAGCATTTTTCTGGATTTCTCCTTTTTTAATTTGCTCCCGATGCGAATTTGGGGAGTGATGACAAACTTCACTTTGTTGGCTGTGCCTTTATTTGTGTTTATGGGCGTGATATTAGAAAAATCTGGCTTAGCTGAAGATTTGTTGGAAACAATGGGCTTATTATTTGGCACTGTGCGTGGTGGCTTAGGTATATCTATTGAATAGTGGGCGCGTTATTGGCGGCAACAACTGGTGTTGTCGGCGCGACAGTAGTGACAATGGGTATTATTGCCTTGCCTACTTTGCTCAAAAATGGCTATTCTCCTGCGCTTGCAACTGGTACGATTGCGACTGCTGGCACATTAGGACAAATTATCCCGCCCAGTATCGTTTTGATTTTATTAGCTGATATGATAGGTATTCCAGTGGGGCGTTTATTTATCGGCGCAGCTCTTCCTGGGGTTTTATTGGTTGCATTGTATCTGATTTATATTATCCTAAAAGCATGGCGCAATCCTGAAAGTGCCCCCGCTTTAGCAAGCGATAGCCACGCTTGGGATATGGCGTTTTTCATGCGTATCTTAAAAAGTCTCTTACCGGCATTATTTTTAATGTTTGCCGTACTAGGTACGATATTTTTTGGCTATGCAACACCAACAGAATCAGCAGCTTTTGGTGCTATCGGTGCTTTATTATTGGCTCTTTTGCATAAACGATTAACTTTAAAAAAATTACAAGATGCAATGCAGCAAACTACTCGCTTAACGAGTATGGTTTTTTTAATTTTAATCGGGGCAACTGCTTTTGGCTTAGTCTTTCGTGGCATGGGCGGCGATACGCTGGTACATGATATTTTTACCCAATTACCTGGCGGAAAATGGGGATTTATTTTTCTAAGTTTAGTATTTATTTTTATTCTGGGTTTCTTTTTGGATTTTCTGGAAATTTGTTTTATCGTTGTGCCAATACTTGCACCGATTGCGCTGTATTTTCAGATAGACTTGCTTTGGTTCGCCATACTAATCGCCGTGAATTTACAAACCTCTTTTATAACTCCCCCGTTTGGCTTTTCGCTGTTTTACCTAAAAGCCGTTGCGCCGCCTGATATTCGCATTGGTGTTATTTATCGCGGTATAATACCTTTTGTGATTTTACAAATTATTGGATTAATACTATTAGTGATTTTTCCACAAATAACTTTATGGTTGCCTAATTTATTTGATCAATGGCACAATCTTTAAATTTTATTTTTTATAATCAATGGAGTAAATAGTTAGAATGGCAATTGAACGTACCTTATCCATCATTAAACCAGATGCAGTCGCTAAAAATATAATTGGCGAAATTTACTCACGCTTTGAAAAAGGCGGTTTACGCATAATTGCAGCTAAAATGCTGCACTTATCCCGTGAACACGCAGAAGGTTTACCCGGTCAGGTCAAGTCGGATCGTAGCCATGTCGTT
>JAUXCJ010000267.1 GCA_030618965.1 Thiomargarita sp. | reverse complement strand
TTCAGCCCCGATGGCAAACTCGCCTTGTCGGGCAGTAGGGATGGCAGCACACGTTTATGGAATATCGAAACTGGGGAAGAATTTGCTAAGATGGTAGCTTTTGAAGATGGCGAATGGGCAACCATCACACCCCAAGGTTATTATATAGCTTCGGCTGGTGGTGAAAAATATATTAATGTGCGTGTTGGTAATCAAGTTAGTGGAGTTGAGGCTTATCCTCAATTTAAGCGTCCAGATTTAGTTAAAGTCGTTTTAAAAAATGGAGAAATTGATACAACTCCTCCGCGTATTGTTTTACAACAGCATAAACAAAGGCTAATTAATAATGAACTGGTAGTTGATACCTATAAACATATCTTAAAAGGACAAGCTATTGATAAATCAGGTATTGCTTCTATTAAGGTAAATGGTAAACAGGTATCTTTTAGCCAACAAGGGAATTTTGCGGAAGAACTAGAACTTGTCAATGGTGATAACTCGGTTACTATTACGGCAACGGATGTGTTTGATAATATTGCCTCTAAAAACGTTATGCTCAATTATCAAGCTAAACCTAAAATAAATCAAAGCAATTATCAGGCTTTAGTGATTGGAATTAATCGTTATCCTTATTTGAGCAATTCACGTTTTGATGCCAATTTAGATACTGCTGTTAAAGATGCTCGTGAAGTGGCAAGGATTTTAGAATACAATTATGGTTTTACTGTTGAAACCTTGCTCAATCAACAAGCCACTCGTCGCAAGATTTTACGTTCTTATAGGCAACTGGTTGATAAAGCTAATAAAGATGATTATTTGCTGATTTATTATGCTGGACATGGCTATAATGATAAAAAAATGGATAAATCCTATTGGCTACCAGCAGATGCCGAGAATTATGAAGATACTTGGATTGTAGCTGATAGAATTACTGGTTATATGAAACGTAGCAAAGCTAAAAAAATACTCATTGTTGCAGATAGTTGTTATGCTGGCGGCATAGCGAAAACTCGTAATTTTATGCCTTGGTGGCAAACTGGTAAGAGTAGTCGTAAACGTTACTTACAAAACCTAAAACAAGAAAACTCACGGATTTTAATTTCCAGTGGCGGAAATTATCCAGTTTTAGATAGTGGTGGAAATGGACATTCTATTTTTGCTCAGGCATTTATAGACGGATTGCAACAGAGTAAAGGTGGGTTTACAGCAGAAGAACTCTTGCTTTATGTCAAACAACGTGTAGCAGGGGCATCGTCTCAAGTGCCAAGTATTTATTTTATTCGTAATTCTGGACATAGCGGCGGTGATTTTGTGTTTGAGGGGCGGTGATAATTTTTTTATTTAACTATACTTAACACCTTCACTATTTGCGTTTTTGTCATTTCGGTTTCGACGACAGGAGAAATCTTGATAAATCTTGAAGTAAAATCAAAGTAAGATTTCTCCTCTCGTCGAAATGACATGCTCAGTTTATGAAGGTGTTGAGTATACACAGATTGCAGTACAGAAAGGATAAGGCAAAATTAAGCTGTTTTTTTATCCATTCTAAAATACAATCTGTGTAGTTATTCATAAAGGAGATATTTTAATGCGAGTAATATTAATAGGACTTTTCATTGGTATTGTTTCAAGTGTTATTGGACTTTTTGTTGAATATTGTGTTTTTCAGAAAAGTTGTCCATTTCCTTTGACAATAACTATTGGAACTGTACAAGCTGCTGATTGCACTAAAAAAAGATCAGTTATGGACACACTTATAGAAGATTGTAACAATGAAGTACCAAAAGCTATATCCTTAAAAATAAACTATTTATATCGTTATGGTGGAACTGGTGCTTTTAAACCTTTTGGTAATGGTAGCGTTTTGCATTCTGGAGATAGCATTAAGCTAATATTTACGCCATCTGAAGATGATGTTTATATCTACATTTTCATGACTGATTCTCATAATAATGTCGCACGATTATTTCCGACAGATGATTTTAAAGGAGCGGCAAGTAGCAATAAAAATCCTATCAAAAAAGGACAACAATATTTTATACCATCAGCCTCGAAATCGTTTCAATTGGATAATAATATTGGTGAAGAAAGCATTTATTTGATTGCTACCCGACAAGCGGATGCAGTATTAGAAAACCAATATAAAGCCATGCTATCAGCACAACAGGCAAATGAGATTGAAAAAATCACCATCATACAAACGGAATTATTCATAGAAATAGAAAAAAAGACAAACAAGCAGCGTTTAATTACTCCTACTCTAGTAGAAGATACTACGGGAAAAACAGCTCCAGTAAGTTTTACCGAAAAAGGACAAAATTTTACAGTATTGCCCCAATATTTGAAAAATATGTGTGAAGGTTGCGTGTATAAACTGAGTTTTCAACACAGATAAACTCTATTTGCGACTCACAACCCAGCATTTAATCACACAAATCACAATTCCAACAATTTTTCTCTGGAGTCCAAAGCTTCAACTTTAGAAACACACCCAAAGCTAAAACTTTGGACTCCAAAAGACCCGTCAATATTAATTTTCTCGTTCCCACGCTTGTAAACCCCGTCCAACTTGCCTATATTAAATTCACACCCAAAACACAAGATTAAAAAACTTGATCATCAAATTTTCATTTCTAAAAAAATGGTAAGTCTAAACTTAAAATATGCCAAAAATAAAATTAGACACACTAAAAGTCTCTGGATTAGAAATTGTTACTAATACCCTGAATTTACGTCGTGATCTCCATGTTTTCATTGACTATGTTCGTCAACGAAGCATTAAACGCTCCTATCGGAGCAATAATTTGAGTAAAACCGATGCAAATCGTTTAGCAAAATTAATGAGCAATCCACAAGCTTTAGAGGAAATAAAACAAGATGATGATTATCATGGTACTTGGATAGATTTCGTTGATAAATTAGCTTTAAAATTGGGATTTATTGATTATGACACCAAAGGCGAATATATGGGTTATACCAGCTACGCGCCTTCTTATCGGGATAATTACATTTCTGTTGTAGAAAAAACCTACAATAATTTTCTGAAAAAATCTCTACAAGAACAGGAAAATTTCCTATTGGATAGTTTTATAAAAGAATGTAATTCTTCCAATAATGAATTTTATCAAAGAACGTATTTTACTTTGCTCGACTGTTTTGACTCTCATGGTTGTGCGGTGGGTATTTTGCCGACTTTAGATTTTGCCACTGCTCGAAAATTTCTTTTAAATCTGCTTAAAAATTGTCAAAGCGATGTCTGGTATAGTACAGCTTCATTGGTTCAATACATTAAAACTCATCGCCCTTATTTTCTTATTCCGAAAATTCCTAAAATCAAATGGGTGCAGTCACTTTACTACGACGAACCTATTGATTCAATATTTGGAAGCATAATTGCTTTCATAATAGCAAGCGTATTTGAGCCAATAAATTGTTTTATTGTTGATTTTATTAATTAAAAATTAATTATTAGCCTAAAAAATTGAATCTAAATAGTCAGAAAATATTACTGTTATTATCGTTTCAATGTGCTTATTAAAAAATAGTTTTCTACCGGGTGGTTTTATAGGACTTTAGGAAACTGGTTATAGAAACTTTATAGGCTTCCAATTGAAGAAACAAAATCACTTTAACACCACGGTTTTATTACAGTTACAAGATTTTACGCGCAAGCTTTACAATCTTCTATATGCCTCAATACGAAGCCATGCAAATCCAAAAATTAAATAAACAATGGAAAAATTTAATTTGAAGTTTGGTTTATTAGAAGCAAAATATAAAAGAATAACTCTTAAATGTCATAGTTTA
>JAUXCJ010000301.1 GCA_030618965.1 Thiomargarita sp. | reverse complement strand
TTTAATAAACTAATGAACCGATATTTATTATTAGGATGTTGCCTCACTGCCATAACGCTGCACGTCTATGCTGAGTCTTATCCACCCTTCCAAGCTCTCGTAGATGCTGCGAAACCGAATGAAACCTTACGCCCACCTCCGGGAACTTATGCTGGACCAGTAATAATAGACATGCCTATCACTATTGATGGTGGTAACCAAGTTACTATTGATGCTGGTGGTAAAGATACGGTGGTTTATTTAGATACTGATGGCGCACAATTGCGTAATTTACATTTGACTAATTCTGGTGAATCACATAACCAGATTGATTCTTGTGTTCAAGTACGCGGTAATTTTAATATTATTAAAGACAATATTCTTGATAATTGTTTATTTGGGGTGGATTTACAGCAGTCTGATTATAATATTGTGCGACGCAATCGTATTAGTTCTAAACCCTTATCACTGGGATTGCGTGGTGATTCGGTTCGCTTGTGGTATAGCATGGGTAATAAAATTACTAATAATGAAATTACTAATTCTCGTGATATGGTAGTTTGGTATTCCAAGGATAATTTGATTGCTCGTAATACCTCAAAAGGGGGTCGTTATGCGTTACACTTCATGTATAGCCAATTTAATAAGGTTGAAGATAACGTTTACCAAGATAATTCTGTTGGTATTTTTTTGATGTATAGTGATGATGTCGAAGTACGAGGTAATCTGATTTCCCATGCTTTGGGGGCGACTGGTATGGGCATAGGATTTAAAGAAAGCAGTAATGTCATCATTGAAAACAATAAAATTATTTATTGTGCTACTGGGATTTATTTAGATTTGTCCCCCTATCAGCCAGATACCACTAATCAACTCATTGCTAATAAAATTGCTTATAATAATATAGCGGTATTATTTCATAATGATTGGCCGGGTAATATTTTGAAAAATAATCAGTTTATTGGCAACCATAGCCAAGTTGCTGTACAAGGTGCGAATACCGCTAGCCGCAATGTTTGGGAAAATAATTATTGGGATGATTATGCTGGTTTTGATCGTAATCATGATGGTATAGGTGATACACCTTATGAAATTTATGCTTACGCTGATCAGATTTGGATGGATATTCCGTCAACCCAATTTTTCAAAGGCTCGGCGATACTAGAAGTTTTGAATTTTTTAGAACGTCTGGCTCCATTTTCGGAGCCGGTTATGATTTTACGCGATCCTAAACCTCGAATTCATTCTTTACCTTAAAAGATTTATTCCCACGGTGCAAAATCTCCATCACTGGCTAACTCATGCATTGCCGCATCTAATTGTTGCATATAGTGTTTTTTATCTCCTTGCCATTGTAGGGTTTCACCTACAAACACATCACAAAAAAAAGGTACTAAAAGTGTTTCGCCTTTAGGGAGCGATTTACCTAAACCATGTAAGAAAATAGGTGTGATCGGTACATCAGCACAATTTTTAGCTAAACGGGCAATACCATTTTTAAAGTGGTTCATTTGTTCTGGTTGTCCCCGCGTTCCTTCCGGAAACAGGATTAAAATTTTTCCTTGCGATAATGCCGTATAAGCTGCTACAAAAGGATCGGTATGAGCTTGCAGCTTTCGATCTAGGGGAATGATGCCAATAATATTGAGGGCAAACCAGGCTAATAGACGATTACGCAAAAAATAATCTGCCGCTGCAACGGGATGAATTTGCGGCAACTGCTTCAGTGGGAAAAGACTCATTAAAACCAGCGTATCCAGATGACTATTATGGTTAGCAACCAGTATTGCAGGACCCTTTTTAGGTAAACGTTCAATATGGCGAATATTTAAACCAATGATAACTAAGATCAAAGGACGCACAACTAATCCAAAAAATAGCCAACGCAAATTATTAACCATTAATAATGTAAGTAATATATAAAGTGGAAAAACAACGGTGCAGTATAAGTTAGGCTGTCAACACGATCTAAAATGCCGCCATGTCCTGGTAAGAAATTACTGCTATCTTTGATACCTAAATCGCGTTTTATAGCAGAAATACTCACATCACCGAAAAAGCCGGCGGTGGCAATTAAAATACCGGCTAATCCGGATTGCCATAAATTTAAAGGTGTCAACCAAGGGGCTAGTAAAACCGCTATGAGTGTGGTTGTGACTAATCCGCCTAAAAAACCTTCCCAAGTTTTATTGGGACTTACTTTAGGAATGATTTTATGTTTGCCCAATAATTTACCCCAGATATATTGCAAAATATCATTAAACTCTGTTAGAAAAACTAAAAATAAAAGTAGCCCAGCCCCCCCAGCAGCAGGATTAACTTCTTCAGGCAGTACCAACAAATAGGCAGCATGACTTAAACAAAATACTGTCGTCATCAAGCCCCAATGTAATGTACCCGCTGCCTTTAAAAAACCCTCCGTTTCACCAATCAAAATCATCCGAATGGGTAGGAAGAGAAACATATAAACCGGAATGAAAATGATAAATACGCCATACCAAGCAATACCTACCCAATAATATTGAGCCAGGATTGCGAGATAAGTCCAAAATAAAACCCGTCTATCAGCCCGGCGAGTGGGAATTAATGATAAGTATTCTTTTAGGGCCAAAAAGCTTAAAAAACCAAGTAAAAACAATGTCATTATTTTATCAATAAGCATCGATAAAATAAAAATACCCGCCATCCACCACCATGAACGTAAACGGGCACGTAATTCGCTAAAGTTTTTTTTAGGAGAGCGATGCGTCAAAAAGGCAATGATAACCGTACCAATGATTAACAATAGCACGACACCGGCACTTGCCCATAATAAAGTGGGTTTAAGTTCCCATTCAAACATAACTAGGTCACTTCCCTTAAAGCATGAACAGCACGATTAATAATAGTCATCACTAACAAACCAAGCATAAGACCAAAAACCAAGTTAAGCCACATTCCCATCGGCACCCCTAAACCCAGTAATAAAGCAATCAGTCCAAAGCCAAAGGCTCTATCACTTTTACCCAAAGGACCATCATAACGGCGAGAGGCACCGATTTGCACCGCAATCACCCCGGTCATTTCGCTAACTATTGCTAACAACACCACAAGTACCACCAAAGATGGCATAACGCCAGGCAACAGGGCAAATGGTAAATATAACCCGGCATCGGCAATCACATCACCCAGTTCATTAAGTATCGCACCTAGCGGCGTTTGCATATCATACTCACACGCTAACAAACCATCAATCGCATTCAGTGCCATACGCACCAATAAGACTCCTGGCAATCCTAACAAAATCCACGTTGTTTGTGGTTGCCAAGCGATAGCTGCCCCCATTCCTAACGATAACAACACCGCAGCAATAGTCACCTGATTCGCTGTCACTCCCCACTGGGCAAGGTGACGACAAAGGGGGCGCAATAGATTTTGAAAAGCGGGTTTTAAATCATAAATACTTGGCATAATAGTTAATGTTTCCTATTTTACTATAAAAAATTAACACACCCCTAACCCCTCTCAAGAGGGG
>JAUXCJ010000162.1 GCA_030618965.1 Thiomargarita sp. | reverse complement strand
CTTCCTAAGACCGCTTGGCCTCCGACTTGCATTCGCTTATGTTTTACTGCGTGAAATAGAAATGCGACGAGTTATGGCTGTTGTAAAGGGTAAGCAAATGAATTTAAAAAATAAAATTATTTTATCCGGGATGACATCGCCAATCCTGTAGGAGCAATTTTTTATGCAAGACATTACCAAAATCCCAGATTCTCAGGCAGGCAACCGCCTTGATAAAGCCCTTACTACGCTTTATCCCGACTATTCCCGAGCACGTTTACAACAATGGATACGTGATGGTTCTATATTAATCAATGGTTTATCAGGACGACCAAAAGATAAAGTCAAAGGTGGGGAAACAGTAGAAATAAATGTACAACCTGAAGAAGCTGTTACTTGGAAACCGCAAATATTGCCTCTAGTTATACTTTATGAAGATGAGGATTTAATAGTTGTAAACAAACCCGCTGGTTTAGTTGTACATCCGGGGGCAGGCAATCAGGATAATACCTTAGTTAATGCGTTATTACACCACGCGCCTGAATTATCACTATTACCCCGTGCTGGTATTATTCATAGAATTGATAAAGAAACCAGTGGCGTATTAGTCATAGCTCGTAGTCTAACCGCCCATAGTTATCTAGTGAAAAAATTACAAAAGCATGAATTTACTAGGGAATATCAAGCAATTACCACAGGAACACTGGTTGCAGGAGGCACAATAGACGCGCCTATAGGACGGCATCCAACACATCGTACCCGTATGGCTGTTGTAGACGTAGAAAAAGGAAAATCGGCGGTAACACATTATCGCATTATTCAACGTTACCGCGCCCATACGCACATTCGAGTTCAATTAGAAACAGGGCGCACTCATCAAATTCGTGTCCACATGGCATATAAACGTTATCCACTTGTCGGTGATCCCGTCTATGGAGGACGCTTAAAAATACCGCCTAATAGTACCGAAAGTTTTAAAGAGAGCTTACGAAAATTTCCACGTCAAGCTTTACATGCGATTCGCTTAGGATTGCATCACCCGACAAATGGGAAATGGATGGAATGGACAGCGGCTTTGCCCGATGATATGCAAGAATTACTAGCGGCACTTGAAGAGGACAAACAAGCAAATGCTTAAATTAATCACCCCTAATTGGCCAGCACCTTCAAAAGTCAAAGCTTATACAACCACCCGTCAAGGTGGCCACAGTCAAGCACCCTACGATAGTTTAAATTTAGGCGACCATGTAGATGACGATCCCAAGACAGTAGCGACCAATCGTGCCACACTGAGGCAATTATTACCTGCTGAACCAGTGTGGTTAAAACAAGTGCATAGCACTAAAATTGTGACCGCCAATACCAGCAATTGCACCGCAGACGCTGCTATGACGACAGAACTTAACAAAGTTTGTGTTGTCCTAACAGCGGATTGCTTACCAGTTTTATTTTGTGATCGTGCCGGAACTACTGTAGCAGCGGTTCATGCAGGCTGGCGTGGACTTGCGGACGGGATATTAGAAGCGACTTTACAGCGTTTAAATAAAGCCCCAGAAGATATTTTAGTCTGGTTAGGACCAGCTATTGGCCCCCAAGCTTTTGAAGTTGGAGAAGAAGTACGCGATGCTTTCACTGATTATTTACCTCAAGCAATTAAGGCTTTTAAAGCGAATGGAGAAGGACATTGGTTGGCGGATTTATACCTACTTGCTCGTCAACGCTTAGCTCATCATGGCGTGACAAATGTTTTTGGTGGTGAATTTTGTACTTATACCGATGCCGAACGTTTTTATTCCTATCGACGTGACAAAATAACTGGGCGAATGGCGAGTTTAATTTGGTTGAATGGGAAAGAATAAGTAAACTGTCTGAACTGTGATTTGTGTGATGTGTTAAGTTTTTGTCTTTTATCCTGCAAATCATTAAATCCTGAAAATCCTGATTCAGACAAAAAAACTAACTACAAGGATTGGATATAAGCAAGGATAAAACCCCAGTTCTATTTAGGTTTTGCCTTATCCATTCTTAAATGCAATCCGTGTAGTTCTTGTGGTTTTGACTTATCTGCTATTATGGGTACAAGCTAATATTTCTATACGAACAATTGAGGAAACTACCAATATCGCTTGATTTTTATCAAATAATTGAGCAACTTTACTTATACCATTCATCTCTTCAGACGTTCTGGATGAATTGCTCGACATGAGCCAATCTATAAAAACACACGTATCCCAATAGTAAATAGGTTTACCATTCATCACGTATTCCCTTGACAAAATCTTCTGAACTTAAACCATTGGTTGCATTAGGCGCAATTCCATGCAAGTCAAATAAACTCGGTAATTCGTTTTCATCAGGATAAATTTCTATATCAGTCACATTGACATAATAAGGATAGGGATGCCCTGACTTATATTTATATTCTCCCACAACATTCACATAATTACCTATTGCTGTTATTGCTTTTTGGAGTAAAGCTGATGGAAAATCACAAATAATTTTTTGAGTCCCTATAACAGGATAAAGTTCAAATAGTTTATTGTTTTTATTCACATTAAGTATTTCTAATGTGCCATTCATAGCACTTTCAATCACTTCATCATTAGAATCGTGGGCTGGCATTTTGGTTATTTGCAACTCAAGAACTTGAGAAACAAATTTGTTTAATTCTACAATACTTAACTGCTTAACAATGTTGAGTAAGTCATTATAAGATACTTGTGTTTGAGCTATGGACATTTTACTTCACTCCTTTTTTCAATACTTCGGACAGTTTTAAGGAAGGAAGAACTTGAGTGAGAATCCTATTTATAGGACAATGTTGTCTACCAAAACCACATTATTCATTCAAAACTGGATTCTCATGAAAATCAAATTTATTTTAGCACAAATGTCCAATGTATATAAACCTCAACGCCAGTTTTTTATTGTCTTGATGGCAACTTTAATGTGCTTCCGAGGTAAGGCAAACTTCCGTAACCTCAGTCGCTATAGCAACTTTAATGAAAAAACCTACTCACGTTGGTTTCGTCGTGACTTTGATTTTGTTGAGTTCAACAACATAAGTCTTGCTGAAATCAGTAACAATGATAACACATTGATTGCTACAATCGATTGTTTCATTAACAAGAGCGGTAAACGAACCTACGGTTTAGATAAATTTTATAACGGCAAGCAAGGCAAAGCCGAAAACGGAATCGAGGATAAAGTTTTTTTGGCAAAAAAACTTTATCCTCGAACAAATTACCGTAACGACGTTCCCCATCAGTCACTAATGATAGATCATCAGTCTCTTCAATAACTTGAACTAAGGTTGCCATTGCGTTTTCAAATAAATCTGTTTCCTTTTCTCCACAACTTAATTCCCAAATAAAACGACTGGCACGATCCATTAATACTATTGTCCACCCTTCTGACTCTGATGGTGGCTTATTTTCTCCAACTTTTGTATAAAGTTCATCTCCTTCTATTATCACTTGCAGAAATTGGTGACATAAGGCATACAACAAGAGAGTTTTTGAGGTTGAAGTTTTTTGAAAAAAAACTTCAACCTCGAATTCAAGCCACCAAGACGTTCTAACCATCTGTTGAGGCTTTTTCTGGTAGTTTTGAATGTACGACAAGCAGCATTAATACCCATTCCTTCATTGATTGCTTCTAAAACTGTTGAAATAAAACTTAAGGGTTTTCTCAAACCTTCCAAAGCTGTGTTTTTGGTTTGGGAAAAATAATTATCACATTCTTGACAATGATAAAGATTCCGTGCTTCACCACTCGAAACTTTATAACTTGTATGGGTTTTACAATTTTCAGACTGACATAAGGGGCAATGAAGACTTGATAATGCCATTTAATTTTCTCTTGTGTTTGAAATTAAATTATTATACCTTTATAACCAATCCCATTCAACGACCCCAGTGCCAATACCTCCAAGTTATTGATTTTCAACACCTGCATTGATTTGTAGGGACTACCAACATTTTAGTAACGATTCCGGCCTTAGTTTTACTAACTTTTAGCTCAAGGATTCAATATGATCTTTACCAACATATATTAGCGCCAAGGATCGGGCGACCGAAAATCGCTTTTATAGGTGACTCCATTACAAGAGATGGTGGTATTTGGGCTTTAAAGATAGGCGAGTATAATTTTAATACATGGAATTATGGGCATGTAGGATTTACAACTCGACAGTTGCGTTTTTCTGGAGAACAAGTTGCTAAGCTGCGCTCAAAATATGCATTCGTTATGGCTGGTATCAACGATGAAGATAAAAGTATTGAAGGTGCCAATGTTTCCTTTGAAGACTATAAAGAAATATTAGATACTCTACAAGAAGCTGGGGTTGAGCCTATCATTCAATTAACTTTGTATCGGGAAAATGAGTCTACCCCTGAATTTATAGATACACTCAATAGCTATTTGCGTAAATATGCAAGTGAACATAATTTATCTATTATTGACCTAAATCCACTTCTATGCCCAAATAAATCACTACTTCCCAAATACTCTCAAGATGGCGTTCATCTCACTGATGCAGCATATAAAGTATGGGCTTCAGAAATACGCAAAATACTAAAAAAGAAAAACTCCTAATAAGGCACAGCCCCATAGAAATACATTTTCTGATATTACACCCTACTTATTGTCTTTATGGTTGATGACAGTATTTCCCCACTCGTGCATTGACCACAGAACTGGTTCGAGACTTCTACCAAGCTCAGATAACGAATACTCAGTTTTTGGGGGAACTACGGCATAAACTTTTCTATGTACTATGTTGTCTGCTTCCAATTCACGAAGTTGAGAGGTAAGCATGCGTTGTGTGACTTTTGGGATTAAGCGACGAAGTTCATTGAAGCGTTTCG
>JAUXCJ010000183.1 GCA_030618965.1 Thiomargarita sp. | reverse complement strand
AAATATGTGAACTAACACAAACTTAAGGGTCACTTCTTTTTCTGAAGAATAAAAATAAAAGTGGGATGGATAAAAGTCAATAATGTATAAATTTTCAAAGGGATCAAGCTTAAAATCCGTCCACACAACCCAGAACAACCCATAAAATAGTGAGCTGGCGACCGACATACTTTATCGCTATAAACCTGTATTATAAAATCTGACTTAACAGCCTTTTTGATATCAAACCAAGTCAATAAATTCACATCTTCTTTAAACTTACCCAAACGCTTTAATAAAGCAATAAAAAAAGTATGTGGCAAATAATGAATCAAGGGAAGTTGATAATGAACTTCCCAAGGCCACAAACGGTTAGGTGTTGCTAAATAAACAATACCATTAGGCTTTAATACTCTTGCCATTTCTGAAAAATGTAGCTGTTGATCATAAACATGTTCAACCACATGATTGGAAACAATAATATCAAAATAATCATCAGAAAATGGCAAGGATTCACTCGTGATTAGAAAGGTATATCCTTCAGTTGAACTTCTATTATCCTCTATATCGACACTAATCACATCAAAGCTTTTACTTAAACAATGTGAAATTTCCCCATTACCTGTGCCAATATCAAGCAATCTTGCTTTTTTCCCTGGATGAACTCTAAAATCATTAATTATTTTAGTGATTTTTTTTGCTTTGCTTTCTCGGTTTGAAGTGACTGAAAATCCACGTCTATGAAGAATGGTTGTGTTGTCCATAATTAATTTTTTTTAAGGGATAGTTTGAACCAATTTTAGATTTAAAAATCTAGAATTAACTTTTTACCCATAGCAGGGGCTATTTTTTCCAAGTGATTAAGCGTTTTATTTTTTGCAATTATCGTTTTACAACATGATTTTGCAACCAGTCCAAAAAGGACTCTCTGCTAATCTCACTAGCAGCAACTGCTAATATTATGGCTTCCTGTGTATTAACATCAGCTTGTATTTCATAATTATTCATTAGTAATGTGACTTCAATTGCCGCGTGTCCAATACGTTTATTACCATCCACAAAAGAATGATTCTTAATTAATGAAAAACCTAATGCAGCGACTTTTTCTATCAATGTTGGGTATAGTTCCTGTCCGCCATAACTCATATAAGGTTGCGCCAATGCCGATTCTAAAATGCCTTTATCACGAATACCTAGAGAACCACCTGATTGTTCAATGATTTGCTTGTGCAATATTAAAACTTGTTCTAGTGTTAATAGTTTCATCAGGATAAACGTTTATACAGTTCTTGATTTTTTTGGATGGTATAATCCATAGCTTGTTCAAAACTAAGATGATTATCCTGTGTTTCTATTTTGATTTTACTTTTCGGTAAATTTTTTAAAATTTCCAATAGCGCATCATATAGCGATTCATCAATCTGTATGTTTAATGTTTTCATTTGTATTTCACTCTACTAAATATTAGCCCTACAAAGAGCACCCTCAACGTAAATCCATAACCTCTTCAAACAATTGTTGATATTCCTTAATCATCCGCTCTTCTGTAAACAAACTCTCCACCCGTGCGCGATTAAACTCACCCATTTCCCGCCGCAATTGCGGAGAATTTGCCAGTAGATTAATTTTTTCTGCGAAATCATCAGCGTTCCCCAGTTCACATAAAAAACCCCCTTTGCCCTCTACAATTAATTCAGACGTAGATGAACAATTGGTTGCAATCACCGGTAATCCACAAGCCATCGCTTCTATCATAGATAAACTTAACCCTTCACGAACAGTGGGCATAAAAAGTATATCTACCTGTTGATATAACTGTGGCATGGAAGCATAAGGAATGGTACCAATATCCTTTAAGTTAGGAAACATAGGTAAAGAAAACTTAGTTCGGAGTCCGCGTGTATATGAAATACTAATATTTGGATTTAATTGCTTAGCAACCGTAGGTAGTAAAAAAGCACCTTTGCGTAAAGTCAAATTGCCACTAAATAAGACTTCTACATTTTTATTATCATTATGCGATGGGCTGGGTACAAATTTTCTCGTATCTATGCCATTATAAATCACTCTTATTTCAGGAGTTTCTTTTAATTCTTGACGCACCAAATCTGCTGTAAATTGACTCACGCTGGTTACTACTTGCGCTTGCTTTAATGCTCTACGAGTAAACCACATTAAATCAGTGGCATAATGAATATTTTGCAATATACTACTATAACTTCGCATGAAGTTATCCAGCACATAATTATGAAAAGTTATTACTAGCGGCACTGACTTTCTATGAAAAAAAGTCGCATAATCAGGCGTTGTATGAATCAAATCAAACTTATTTTGATGACAAAACTGATACAGTGATGGAGGAAATAGTGTCCAATAAGGATTATAGCTACAAACCTTATAATCTTTGATAGCCTTTTGTAAATTCTTGTGAATAACATAGGCACCATTCCCGGTTGACATTGGACTGAGGATTTTCATTATTTGATTTCATCAAATTGACATAGGAAATTGACCATTTACAATGCGGTGATGATATCCAGTAAGCGGTGCGCGGCGTTGCCATCAACAGAGTCATGCGTGTAACGTCTAACCCGGGCACGAGCCTCCCCATAACCATCATCATAGTGATGTGCCACGATACTTATCATATTCTGCTCAAGCTCTGCACAGCTATAACATTTTACCCCCGGTGTCATTTTGTCATAATCAAAGTACATGCAACGATCTTCACGCAGATAATCTTGCAGATCATAAGATAAGAAGACAATAGGACGATCCAACAACAAAAAATCGAAAAAAATCGAAGAATAATCAGTCACCAACAGATCACACATCGCCATAGCTGGATACACATCTGCCGTTGGCGAATATTCCAATAGATTTTGATAATCGTCAATCTGGTAACGACCACTCATAAATGGGTGCAATTTAAGTATAAACAGCATATTAAGTTTGCTTGCCAAAACGGATAAGCTGCTTAAATCAATATCACCTGCGGCAAAAGGGTCTTGCCGATTTTTACGAAAGGTAGGGGCATATAAACACACCGCCATACCGTTTGCTTTGGCTTTGCGGATTGTTTCCAGAACGGCAGTATCCACATTAATCAGGTTTAATGTTGTGTAAGACACAGAATTTTGCTCAGGCTGACCCAATAAAATGTCGTTGCGCGGATAACCAGTCGCGGCAAACTGCCGAGCCATAAAACAGTGTTGAAACACATCCCGAATAAATGCCTGCGAAGTCGCCACCACCACATCGTATTTAATGTAGCGGCCAATCAATCGTTTATGGCTCAAAATCAGCAAACGTTGTAGCGGCGAAAGACCAGCCAAGCGTCGCCGATACAAGCTCAGTTCTATTTCCTTCAACGGTGCTCCATGCCAGATTTGAACAATCTTAGCACCTCTGGTCAATTGGTAAACCCCATGATCAAACCAATCGGCAGTGTCGGCAACAATCACGCCGCTGCGTAACAAAAACCAAAAAGCCTTAAATGTCGGATAAAGCAACGATTGGCTACACGCTTTGTCAATTGCCCGGTGTACTTTTTGATCTGTAGAGAGGAAAAAGACATGATTATGAAAATTGGGGTGAGACGCAGCAAACACAAAAAAGTGCTTAGCATTATCTGTAAACAAACCACCTTCCCGCCCAATCACGATCATTAAACGCGGATCGCGTCGTACCAAAAAAGTGAAAGGGAAAGCGATGATCCAAGCCAGCAATGCCACCATGACTTGTCGAATAGCGGTCAGGTAATTTTGTAACATGATAAGTTATCCACTTTACTCGCGTATTTTTTCAATAATGGCAGTTGTTGATATAGAAGGCGTGCGCGACAGATAAATGACTTCACAAATATCAGAAAATTCATCAAATTTACCTTTCCAGTCATCACCCATGACTAAAATGTCTGCTTTGTATTTTAACAGATAGTCTCTTTTTAACTCCAAAGAAGCTTCAAAAAATACCTCATCTACATGTCGAACTGCCCTTACAATTTCGGCTCTCTCCGCTTGGGTATAAACAGGAAAACGTCCTTTTTTATTAAAATTCAACTCATCGGTGGAAACGCCGACAATAAGAGAATCGCCCATCTGTCTAGCTTTTTCCAATATCCGAAGATGGCCGACATGAAAAACGTCGAAAGTTCCAAAAGTGATTACTCGTTTAAGCATGATTTTTTATAGTCAAGACTTTAACTTCATTATATATTCGTTTACAGTTATCATTGTCTAAATTAGGTAATATTTGTTGCTGATAACTCCTATATTTTTCTTTTACAACAAAGTCATTAGCAACAAAATAGCTAATTAATTTTATTAATTCATCCTCATCAAATACAACATCGCCTATAATATCCTTATTCAAGGGTATATAGCTTTCCCTATCATTTTCATATTGCGGTAAATCAAACCTATAGAAAATAAGGGGTTTACCCAAATAACAAAAATCCCAAGAAACACTAGAGTAATCAGTGATCATTAAATGACTCTTTGTAATAAGTTCAAGTGGCGTTTCTTCTCCTAATAGGATAATCTTAACATTTGGAATAAAAGTACTCAGTTGTGAAGAATATTGCTGCATGTTTTTGTGTAAATAAACTTTAAAAGTAATATTGCTGTTTT
>JAUXCJ010000375.1 GCA_030618965.1 Thiomargarita sp. | reverse complement strand
GTCCCTTCTGCGATGGCGATATGGGTTTACCAATTATTTGGTATAACCTTTCAGAACCCGATCTAGTTGAGATTAATATCTCTGACGATTTGGGACTTACAAAAGTGGAGGTGAACCTGCGAGCCTTCAAACTTATTTTTGGTGCACCAAACCCCATCGGCGATGAGATTTTCCCAGGCCATGCTAGCTTCCCCGTGGTCATAGACAATACCTTTACCTATGGCAAGAAGAATGCCTTAATTACTGTTAAAATCGATCCAACCGTGAACACCTCGTTTGTTATATTGGCCACCAATATTTGCAATAAGACTCCTTGTGAGAATGATTCCAATCCACCGAAATTCTTAAATATAGTGGTCGGTGACTCTGATAACAATGGTGTGAATGATGTCCAGGGGATAGTTACTGACGATACGGCTATAATTTGGCTGGATTTCTTACTGAGGCGTGCCTTTGTCAAGCATCTAGACCCTGAAAACTTCGTAGGCGCGACTGAGGTAAATTTCCTGGTTGAACGGGATGATCCAGGAATTAGAGGCGTCTTCCAGGCGATTGCGGCTGATCAGTGCAATGCCTTTGCCTTCGACTATGACATAGGCATCGAGTAGCTACTTTTATAATATCAGGTCTTCTGCCAGGACAGGAAGCACAGTCAATACTAACTTGTCTGTGCTTCCTGTCATTTAAGAAGTTTAAATGGGTAGTTCCTACAAACCAATATAGGTATGGTATAATGTTTATTTTCAAGGCGTTAAAATTCTAAAAATGGTAGGTAAATAGATGTGCGAAAAAGTTAATACTGATTTTCCACTTTTTTGTCCTTGTCCAGATTGTGAATACCAAAACGGAGAATAAAATAACACAAGAAGCTTTAAGAAACTATTGACATGATTTAATATCTGCCCAATCTAAGCCAGTAACTTGCATTATAAAAGAAACATTACTATTGGTTTCTAGCATTGTTTTTGCCAGCCGTAATTTTGCTGCTTTGTCAGCATCTTCTTCTCGTATTTTCCCCTTTTTTCCCTTATGAGTCGTGTTTGTATGCTCAGTTATGGACTTGACATAATTGGACTGGATTTTTAATTCTTCACGATTTAAATGAGTAGCGATATGAAAAGCCTGTTTTATCGCTTCTTCATCGTTTAATATCTGTGGGATATATTTCAAATTGGCTACGTTTTTCAAAAAATAAATCCATTTATCTGTCATCGAACTCAATTGTATCTCAGTTTTACGAAATTTTGGCAGTTCCACAAACACCATTTCTATATAACCATTTTTTTCTTCATGTAAAGTTTTAAATTTATTAATCACCAAAGCGTCTAAGGCAGCAAATTCTAACAAGACAAAATCGGAAATAATTAAGGCAATCACCGCTTGATTCTTATGCTGAGTTGATTTTGTAATATTGGATAAAATCTGTTTTTTCCCAAAACCAAGCTGATTAATCATTTGTAGTTCAATAACAACTTGAATGTTATTTGCTAAAGTCGCTTTAATACCTATAACACTGTCTTTCCTTTCTCTCATTAATGTGAGCTGATAGGGATTCACAATCATTAACTCAACAATAGGATTTTCTCCAAAATCTAGCAGTGCGTTCAAAAAGCTGATGAGTATATCTTTGGATTCTTCGCTACCAAATATTTTTTTAAAAGCAAAATCTGTTTTTACATCAATAAATTGCATGTTTATAATCCTTTCATTTTTTGTATCTGGTGAGAATCATTGTTCAGATGAAATTTATCCAAACCAGAAGTTAACGCATTTTTAAATTCTTTGTCATCCCAAGGTTTTAACAGACAGGTGTGAAGATTCGCCTCCGTTTTAGCACGCTCAATCGCATCTGGATCGGCTTGCCCAGTTAGCATAATTTTCACCATTTTCGGATAAAAATGATGAAGTTCAATGAGAAATTCATCGCCTCTTTTCCCTGGCATTAACCAATCACAAATAATTAGCTGAATTTCTTCACCTTCCTGTTCTAATTCTTCAACGACCTCCATCGCCTCTTCAGCATCCCTTGCAAATTCGTAGCTATAGGCATCACCGAATATTTTTCTCAGGTTCCATTTAAGACCGTCTAAAATCGTGGTTTCGTCATCAACACATAAAATGATGGGTCTTGACATTACAATATATCCTGAGTTGAACCAATGGGAAGAAAGATTGTAAATGTCGTTTCACCAGGTTGACTGGCAACAACAATATTACCCTCATGTTTTTCAACAATCTGTTTAACAATATCTAATCCCAAACCGCTACCTTCACCGGGGGGTTTGGTCGTAAAAAAAGGCTCAAAGATTCTATCCTTTATCCCCTCATTAATGCCCTCGCCACTATCAGTTATGCTGACAACAACTTGATTATTTTGCTGAGTTACTTCAATTTTTAAAGTACCTTTATAGTGCATTGCTTGTAATGCGTTATAAATCAAATTCATCCAAATATGATTAATTTCGTCACCATAGCACATAATAAGCGGTGATGAATCATATTGCTTGATTACATTAACATTTTGTTTGAAATAATTTTGATAAAGGATTAACACCGTTTCAATGTTATCCACAATATCAATCCGGACTTTCGTCCCAAGCTTATCAAAACGGCAAAAATTTTTCATAGCAAATACGATTCTAGAAGCGCGTTTGCTCGCAATATCAATCGTTTCTAAGCCGGTTTTAAAATCATAAAGTTTATAAAGAATTTCTAAAAATTTTTCACTATCATGGCTTTTTAACAACGATAAAAGGAGTTCAATATTGTCATAAATACCCATATCCTCCAAGCGATCCGCAACTATGGCAACATTTTTAATCTCGTTCTGTTCTAATTGGCGCATGAGTTTGCGTTTCAATTTGCGTTGTTCTTTGAAAGACAATCTTACGCCCTTGTTTTTTTGGCTAAGATTTTTGGTACAAGTCGGAT
>JAUXCJ010000007.1 GCA_030618965.1 Thiomargarita sp. | reverse complement strand
GTTTTGGGACAAGATGGGCTAGTTGCTAATACGGTTAAGTACCTGAATGGTCAACATATTATTGGTGTAAATCCAGAACCAATGCGCTGGGATGGTGTCTTATTACCGTTTCAGGTTGCCGATTTGAGTACAGTGATTCCAGATGTATTTGCCGAACATCGTCCAATTAATGAAGTGACAATGGCACAGGCGAGTTTGAATAATGGCCAAATTTTGTATGGTGTGAACGATTTATTTATTGGTTGTAAATCACATACTTCGGCACTTTACGAACTTAAAATTGGTGAAAATGAAGAGCAGCAATCTTCCAGCGGCATTATTGTTTCAACCGGTTTAGGTTCAACTGGCTGGTTTAAAAGCCTTGTTATTGGTGCGGCGAGCGTTGCTCAAGCTTTAATTAAGGAGAGTGAAGAGCAGCCATTAAACCTCAATGTTGACACTCGTTTTTCTTGGGATGCCAATTATTTGCATTTCACAGTTCGAGAACCTTTCCCAAGTAGTACTTCAGCAACAACGCTGATTTTTGGTAAAATCACGCTTGAACAACCCATGTCTATAGTTTCACAAATGCCCGAAAATGGCGTTATTTTTAGTGACGGTATAGAAAATGACTTTTTAGAATTTAATGCTGGAACCGAAGCGAGGATTGGAGTGGCAGATAAACGGGGATATTTGGTGGTTTAATGGTTTATTAGTTGCAATTTTTTATTGTTTGATAAATAATAGGGACTTTATGTCTTTTCAATTATTGCCTTATCCGAAATTAAATTAATTTTAGTGATATTATTCAAGGAGATATAGTTTAAATGTCTTTACCCAAACTTATACCATATAGTCTCATAATCTGCTTGAGTCTAATTGGTTTGCTAAACGTCAACGCAAGCGAACCAATAACAGCTTTAGAAACCGTCACGGAAGAAATGTTGCAAGCCGCTGCTGAAAAACTGCAAGCTGCTAATCAGAAAGTTGAAACCCTCCGTTTAGAACTGAAAAAAGCGGAAGCTAAACTAAAAAAGCAACAGGAATCCATCAGTACTCTCACAGCTAAGCTAGATGAACTCACCCAATATCCACGAGCCGAACTCACCGTTGCTCACAATCAAAGTATTGACGAAATTCAAAAACAACTCGCCGAGCCACAACAAGCGATTGAACTGGAACAACGCCAGATTGAGATTCTCAACAAACAAATCGCACTGGCCGCTAACAAAACCATTTTAGCCCTAAAATGGCAGATTCAACTACAAAATTTCTCATTTCAACCCATGATTCAAAAACGGGAAGAAATGATCGCTGTTGCAAAAGCTAGTGTTGAAAAACAAAAAGAAGCCCTAGAAATGGCGGAGACAGAGCAACCCAATAAAATTGCTCAACTCAAAGGTGTACAAGTTACAGTAGAAGAACTCTCCAAGCAACTTGAAAAAGCCGCTTTAGATAAAGATGCTGCTGAAGTTGAACTCAACAATTTGACTTTGGAAAGTAAAACTACCACCGCCAGCTTCGAGAAAAAACGTAACAAATTTCAAGAACAGCAAGATAAGCTGGAAGAACTTCGCAAAGCGACGGGAGAAGAAACGGTAGTTCAAGAACAAAAGATTCTAGAATTAGAAAACCACGTAAAGCAACAAGAAAAGTTATTATCTTTAGAAAAACAAGAAGTTGAAATTGTTAATCAACGTATTGAACCGGCAGAAAAACAATTAGCCCTTGCTAGCAGTTGGCATGAGAAATTGCAGAAGGTGTTGGCAGAGCGTAAAAATCTGGATTTGCAAGCTTATATGCAAAAAGAGCAGCAACGGCATTTGGCACAGTTGACAGATTTGCACGAGAAATTAAATAAGTTGCCACTGTCTGAAGAGACTGCTGTTGAACGTGAACTGTTAAAAGTACAGATTCAGGCAGCTAATGAACAATATCAACAGGTGGAACGTCAATTAAAGACACTATTTATAGAGCAACAACTAGCACAGTGGCAAACGCAAACTGAGAAGCCTGCTGAAAAAGCACAGGAATTTTCTGAGAAAAAGCTTGAGACATTTCAAGGCTCGATAGATTCGGTTGAGGCATTATTGGATGATATTCATACTATGCAAACCTTATTGCAAAGCAAAATTGCCATTTTAGAAAAACAACAGAATGTGTTGAGTAAACGTGGCGAGATTTTTAGCGGTAACGCTTTGACAAGTAATAAGAAAGCTCAAAACATTCTAAAGAATCTTAAAGTTAGTTTACAACAGGAATTGGACAAAATTTCTTCTTTACAGGCTAAGGGGCAAAAAACCTTGCTTCATTTTGAGGTGGCTTATAAAGAGCATTCGAGCCTAGCTTTGTGGAAAAAGCGGGAATTCCTGATTAATCAAGCAGAATTGCTGGCTTTGGTGAAAAACGTTGTTAGTCAGGTGCAGATTTTTTTGAAACAGGGATTTGAGTTGACGCAAAATGGGGTAAAACAAGCGTTTCAGCAAACTGAGATGCGACAATGGTATAAAATAGCTATTATTTCATTGAGTTGGCTAATTTTTATAATGTGGATTATAATCTGGTTAGGACGAAGAATAAAAGCTTATGTTGATAAACGTTTGTTAGGTTCGCGCCTAGTGAGAATGAATGCGCTGAGTATTGCTATAATTGGTGTATTTTCGTTGCTTTTATGGCAAACCAAACCGAATTTATTGACAATTACTGTTGTATTGATTTTCTTATTTACATGGTTAGCAGGCAAGCTTCTTATAAACTTGTTCTACTTATTGCTTGAGAAAGTTGATCCGAAACTTTACCGAACATTGCGCTGGAGAATTTTTTTCTTGGCAATTGTGAGTGTTTTCGTAGCTTTGGTTCATATTGAGCCTGAAGGAGAAATGTTAGTACTATCTGTTCCAGCACTAGATATGATCGACACTGTATTTATGGTTTTGTTATCTTTGATGGTGCTACCTCTCTTAAAATTTCGGAAAGTGATGTTGAGTCACTTGCTTGAAGGAATTGCGTTTTATTGGCACTTGGTAATTAGTCTGATTAGTTTGTTGTTGCCTTTGGCGATTTTGGCGGTTTCAGTACTCGCTTTGATTGGTTATGTGACGATGGGTTGGATGGTTGCGAAGCAATTAAGTGTTGTCTTGTTAGTATTGACAGCTTGGCTGATTGCACAAGGATTCCTTGGGGTTTTGATTGATTTCTGGAAAAGTTCTAAAACTAAAGATAGTCATTTTTCTGAACTATGGACAGAAGACTTAATTCCATTATTTTCTAAGTTGCTAGGACTCATTCTCCTTGGTTTAGCTGTAATAGCGGTTGTTTGGTTGAATGGTTGGTATTCCGATGTAGTAATGAAGGAAGATATACTGCAAATATTTGGCTCTTCACTGTTTATGATGGGTGAAAAGTCTATCACTGTGGAACATTTGCTAGTAGGTTTAGTTCTATTATGGGCTGTGTTTTGGTTTGGAAGTTGGTCTCGCCGATTAACTTATCGCTGGGTTTATTTAAAGATTACCAATAATGAAGTACGAAATAGTCTATCAATCTTTACTCAATATACAGTAATTTTGATTGGATTGTTAATTCTTCTAAATGTGATCGGGATAGATCCCACAATTTTGATAGTCTTTGTAGGGGCAATTGGTATTGGTGTAGGTTTTGGCTTGCAACATATTGCCAGTAACTTTATGAGTGGTATTTTGTTATCAGTACAAAGTCCATTGCGAAAAGGAGATTTTCTGGATCTCAACGGTACTGAAGCCACAGTAGAACAAATTGGGATAACCAATACCGTTGTTTCAACCCGAGATCATGTTGAAGTTATCGTACCGAATTCAGAATTGGTTACAGGTAAGTTCAATAACTTGACTCACTTTGATCCGGTAGTGCGTACCAATTTAACTATTGCTATCAGTTCTGGTAATGATCCACATTTGGCAGAAAAACTGATCATGGATGTGTTGGAAAAAATCCCCGAAACCTTGCCTGAGTATGATGTTTGGTTGTCGGAGTTTGCCGATTCTTCTGTGAATCTTATAGTCAGATATTTTGTTGATTATAAGAAGAACCATCCTTTGGAAGTTCAATCAAAGGTCTTGTTTATGATTTGGGATCGCTTTAAGGAAGAAGGTATTACGATACAGTTCCCACAACAAGATGTGCAGGTCAAATCTATGACTGAGGATGAAGTTCAGGTTCAGGAAGTATAATATAGTAATCCTATTTGATTTGTGAATGCCAAGACCTCCGAGGTTTTGAAAACCTCGGAGGTCTGATTTTTTAGCTATCACCGAGTTCTAATGCCCGTTTTACAAGATCAGGGCGATGAAAAATGGCTTCGTATTGGTCGATGCTATCAACTTGGTTGCCGACACGGACTTTAAGGTGTTTGGCTCCGTTGAGAGAAGCGATATAGTAGCCTTCGGGGGTGATGGTTATCCATTCGCCATCTTCAAAAGTCAGCATTTGAGCAATTTCTTTACTCGTTTCGACATCCCATAAACGCATCATATTTGCAGAACTCGACAACGCCCGTTTTCCATCTGGAGAAAAGGCTACGGAAGTTACAGACGAGGAATGCCCTTCAAAGGTTTTCAACAACTGCCCTGATGATAGATTCCATAATTTAATTGTGTGATCTTCTGAACCCGACAACGCCAGTTTCCCATCGGGGGAAAAGGCCACGGAAGACACATGGTCAGAATGGCCTTTAAACGTTCTGATCAAGCGCCCTGATGACACCTCCCACAATCTCATTGTGTCATCATAATAATAAGTCGAACCCAACAACGCCTGTTTCCCATCTGGGGAAATTACATCGTAGTAATGCCCTTTTAAGGTTTTCAACATTTGCCCCGATGACACATTCCACAAATTCAGTGTGCCATCGGTGGAACCCGACAACGCCCCTTTCCCATTGGGAGAAAAGGCGACGTAATTAATAGAGGAAAAATGCCCTTCAAACGTTTTCAATAATTGCCACGATGAGACATCCCACAGATTCAGTGTGCCATCGGCGGAACCAGACAATGCCAGTTTCCCATTGGGGGAAAAGGCGACGGAAGACACAAGGTCAGAATGGCCTTTAAACGTTCTGATCAAACGCCCCGATGACAGATCCCACAATTTCAATGTGTTATCTTCTGAACCCAACAACGCCAGTTTGCCATTGGGGGAAAAGGTGATAGAACGTACCAAGGAGGAATGCTCTAACTGTGGAAATATTTTGATCTTTGTGCTGCTTGCTGGGTTTAATATAGCTTCTGATTTGGAATCTATTTGTGGAAAGACTTTGGGTTTTGTGGAACTTGCTGTGTTTAATCTAGCTTCTGATTTGGAATCTACTTGTGGAAATACTTTAGGCTTTGTGGAACTTGCTGTGTTTAATTTAGCTTCTGATTTGGAATCTACTTGTGGAAAGACTTTGGGTTTTGTGGAACTTGCTGTGTTTAATCTAGCTTCTGATTTAGTTTTTTCTAATTCTGCCTCTTGGCGTAAACGGGCTTGAATAGCTTCTATGCGGTTTTTTAGCTCAACAACTAAAGCTATACGTTTTTGATAAGCTTCTACTTTGTGTTGTTTTCCTTGGTTCAAGGCTCTATTTATCAAAATGCTATAACGCGCTTTAATTTTATCTAAACCACGCCAAGCCTGACTATTTGTAGGTTCTTGTTTTAACACCGCTTCGTAGCACGCCAAAGCCGTCCCACCTCTACCACTGGTCAAACGGTCGGCTTTTAAATGGCTTTCACATTCAGCTAACTTTTGCGATAAATTGAAGGCATGGGTGGGCGTGATGACGCTAATTAAGCAAAATAAAATCAGGTAACGATACATAGTGGTTTCCTATTGATAAACAATCAGTTTTTGTTAAATTGATTAAAATAAATCTTGAAAGTAATTAAGTAAATTTATTAAAATATTGAAATAATTGATGACAGATTATTTACAGCAAGAATTAAGGTGTACCATACACTACTTACCTTGCACTGTTCTTATTCTGGAAAAATCCCCAATTCTTCCCAAATCGCATCAATTTTTTCTTTAACTTTTGGTGTCATCGTAATAGGTTTTCCCCATTCTCGTTGCGTTTCTCCAGGCCATTTATTGGTTGCATCAAAACCGATTTTGCCGCCTAATCCTGATATTGGTGAAGCAAAATCTAAATAATCAATCGGCGTATTTTCAATCAAGGTGGTATCGCGGACGGGATCCATCCGCGTTGTCATTGCCCAAATGACATCTTTCCAATCCCGCACATTGACATCTGCATCTGTGATAATAACAAATTTTGTGTACATAAACTGGCGTAAAAATGACCATACTCCAAACATCACTCGTTTAGCGTGTCCGGGGTATTGCTTATTAATACTGACAATGGCCATTCGATAAGAGCAACCTTCTGGTGGTAAATAAAAATCGACTATTTCTGGGAACTGCTTTTGTAAAATTGGCACAAACACTTCATTTAAAGCAACGCCTAAAATCGCTGGTTCATCGGGGGGACGACCCGTATATGTACTATGATAAATCGGATTATGCCGATGTGTGATACGTTCTATGGTAAAAACCGGAAAGGAGTCAACTTCATTATAATAGCCAGTATGATCACCAAAAGGCCCTTCCGCTGCGGTTTCATCTGGATAAATAAAGCCTTCAAGGATAATTTCGGCATTGGCTGGAACTTGTAAATCATGTGTCAAGCAGCGTGTGACTTCGGTACGACTGCCACGCAGTAAACCAGCAAAAGCGTATTCTGAGAGATTATCAGGTACGGGTGTCACTGCTCCTAAAATGGTTGCAGGATCAGTGCCTAATGCAACGGCTATGGGAAAAGGTTCCCCAGGATGAACTTGTTGCCATTCTTGAAAATCTAATGCGCCGCCTCTATGTGAGAGCCAACGCATGATTACCTTATTTTTATCAATTACTTGCTGTCTATAAATGCCTAAATTTTGACGGGATTTATGAGGCCCCTTGGTGACGACTAAACCCCAAGTAATCAAAGGAGCAGCATCTTCTGGCCAACAGGTTTGAATGGGAAAGCGAGATAAGTCGATTTCATTGCCAGTCAGCACATTTTCTTGACAATGAGCTTTTTTGATGACTTTGGCTGGCATGTTTAAAACTTGTTTAAACAGCGGCAATTTGTTTAAGGCATCTTTGAAGCCTTTTGGTGGATCAGGTTCTTTCAAGAATGCTAATAATTTGCCGACTTCACGTAAAGCGGTAACGGATTTTTGTCCCATGCCTAGGGCAACCCGCTGTGGTGTACCAAATAAATTAGCTAATACAGGGATCTGGTGCCCTTTAGGGTTTTCAAATAGTAATGCGGGACCGCTAGATCGCAAGGTTCGATCACAAATTTCGGTCATTTCTAAATAAGGATCAATTTCAAGTGAAATCCGCTTCAGTTCGCCTAATTCTTCTAGTTTGTCGATAAAATCACGTAAATCTTTATATTGCATGATAAGTTGTTCGTTATTAGTTATCAATAAACCACTGCATCAAATTTGGTCGATTTTAGATTGTGCAATTCTATACTCACCTGATTAGGCAAACAAGCGACAAAATCGCCATTTTTTGCCAGCCATCCAGCATGAATACAAAATTTACTGTGGCAAGGTGAAGTAAGAAAACGAATATGTCCTTCTTTTACCTCAATCAGGCTTTCACCTAAACGCCCTTGAACTGTAACTTGTTGGGGATGTTGTAAATCGACTTGAATTGGTGTTTGGTTTATAACATAAATTAAGGCATAGTCGCTACTGCTGCTAGTCCAGTAAAGATGGTATAACCACAATAAGAAAAGTAAGCCTAAACAAATAATGATGCGATCAGCAATCGTTGTTTTGGCATAAAATGAATGAGGCATGAGTGTTTTTAAGAATTTTGTGTCATTGCTGGCAATGTGAAATACAAAAGACTACCTTAATTTTTCTGCGCTAGCACAATTATTACATATTTTTTTAACATAATTCTAATAAATGTTTATAATGGTATAGGTTTTTATGATTTTAACGTATTATCAATTACCCGCCAAGATTTTATTATTTTTCTCTATACTGAACAATTCGATTATAGTCTATAATGACTCATAATTTTTTCATTTAAAAGGCAGTGATATTGGTTATGGAACTAAGACAGAAAGGCGAAGAATCAACGATAGATGCCAGTCAACCACTGACTGTGTCGATGAACTGGACAACAGCGGCTGACTTTGATTTAGCGGCTGCTTATGAAACAACCACCGGTAAACAAGGCATCGTGTATTTTGGTGATAGAGGCAATTTAGAAAAATTCCCCTATATGATGATCAGTGAGGATAAAGGGGTAGATGATACGGGTGGTGACAATGAGGAAGAATTGCAGATAATTCGTTTAGATAAAATGAGGTATGTATGGATATTTTGTTGGGACTATAATATGGTACGAAGGGGGCAAAGTGCCCGCTTTAATGACAGTGATGTGAGACTCACTATCATTGATGTTTTTGCTAATAGTGTCTCTGTATCAATTGATACGGGTGACACTGGGAACGTTTGTTGCATAGCAACTATAGATAACACTAATCCTCAACAAGCAAAATTGGTTAATTATAGCCAAGCGGGTACTTTGAAAGGACTTAAAACTCTTGAGCAACTTTTTGATGTTGTGCGACAGTTTACTATTTAAATCAAATTCCTTGGTTTCATATAAATATTATTAAACTTTAGAAAGCGATCCCCTTTTTGGGGATGGCGAACCTAAAATGTGGGAAGGATCGCTCATAAAACATAGGAAAATATATGAAATTTATCTTTCCCGGCTTAAATGAGCAAGCCGTTGAAACTGCCCGTACTCAATATGGTAGTAATGCTATTACCACCCTAGATAGAGAAACCTTTTGGGATAAATTATGGAGTAATTTTAAAGACCCCATCATTATTATCCTGCTGGTTGCCTTAGTTATCACTATTGTGCTGACAATTTTTGGTTATACCAAATGGTATGAAAGCCTTGGTATTGCCGTTGCAGTTTTCATAGCTACTTTTGTAGCAACATGGTCAGAACACAGTAATGAAAATGAATTCCAAAAATTGCTGCAAGAAGCATCTTTGATTAAAGTAAAAGTATTTAGAAACAATCGATTGTCAGAAATAATTATTAACAACTTAGTTGTTGGTGATGAAATTCTGCTACAACCCGGCGATACCATTCCTACTGACGGGGTTTTAATCGCGGGTCATTTAAATGTTAATGAGGCAGCATTGACAGGAGAATCGGAGCCAATTAAAAAACAAGCCCTGCCTTCTGAAAATACTATTGAAGACAATCACCGTCTTTATAGAGCCGCCTTAATTGAAGATGGGGAAGGGGTGATGCGGGCAACCGCAGTCGGTGATAAAACCCGCTATGGTGAAACGATGAATGAACTCATTACTGCCGAAGATCGTTTATCCCCATTGCAACAAAAACTCACAGTTCTTGGTAAACACATCAGTACATTTGGCTATATTGGCGCGATTTTCATTTTTGTCGCCTTTATGCTCAATCATATTTTCCTGCAAACCGATGGCGGCTTATC
Organism: Thiomargarita sp.; assembly: GCA_030618965.1. Lineage (GTDB taxonomy): Bacteria > Pseudomonadota > Gammaproteobacteria > Beggiatoales > Beggiatoaceae > JAUXCJ01. The sequence goes on along the minus strand of JAUXCJ010000007.1, from coordinate 1,464 downwards.
AGTATATCTTGCTCAACCTGTTGGTCAAATTATCAGTCATCTCGTTACAGCCTTGATTTTGGCAATTATCATTATCGTTGTTGCCGTACCTGAAGGTTTACCCATGATGATTGCAATGGTGTTGGCTTTAAATATGCGTAAACTTTTATCAGTTAAAGTATTAGTGCGAAAACTGTTAGGCATAGAAACGGCTGGTAGTTTAACTGTATTATTTACTGATAAAACCGGTACGCTTACTCAAGGAAAATTGGCCGTTGAGGAATTTTTAACGGGTAAAGGTCAACATTATCATGATCTTGATTCTATTCCTGAGAATATTCGCAATACGCTTGGTTTTGCAGTGCGTAATAACACCAGTGCTGTTATTGATACCAGTGACCCCAAAAACCCTAAAATGATAGGGGCTGATCGGACTGAAAAAGCCATGTTGCTTTTTGTGACACCCTTATTAGAACAAAAAGAAGAGCTTGAAATAGTTGATATAATTGCCTTCAATAGCATTCGGAAATTTTCGGCAACGCAAGTGATTGGCGAAAAGGCACTGACTCTAGTCAAAGGAGCGGCAGAAGTAGTGTTAGAAAATTGTACACACTACCTTGATGCAAATGGTAATAAAGTCGAACTGACTGATAAAAGTGCTTTAGAAGCAGAAATGAATGGATTATCACAACGAGCAATGCGTTTATTAGCAGTTGCTATTACTGAAACCCCGATTCATGAAGATAATCAACTACCTGAATCTTTAACTTTTATTGGTGTTTTTGCCATGCGCGATGCTTTACGGCATAGTGCTTATGAATCAGTTAAAATGGCGAAAAATGCAGGTATTCATGTCATTATGATTACTGGAGATGCTAAAGAAACCGCGCAAGCCATTGCGACTGATGTTGGATTATTCTCTGAGGACAAACAAGGAAAAATCATCACTTCAACAGACTTATCAAAAATGACTGATGATGAACTCAAGCAAATGCTACCCCATCTTTATGTCGTTGCGAGAGCATTCCCCACTGATAAATCTCGCTTAGTCAAACTAGCCAAAGAATTAGGCTGGGTGGTTGGTATGACAGGGGATGGAGTCAACGATGCACCTGCGGTTAAAAATGCTGATGTTGGCTTTTCAATGGGCAGTGGTACGGAAATGACTAAGGAATCAAGTGATATTGTCATTTTGGATGACAGATTTTCTTCTATTGCTGAAGCGGTATTATATGGGCGCACCTTATTTAAATCTATTCGCAAATTCCTAATTTTTCAATTAACAGTCAACTTATCTGCAATTTTAGTCGCGTTTTTGGGACCATTTTTTGGTTTTGATCTTCCACTTTCCATGACACAATTATTATGGATAAACATCATTATGGACACCCTTGCCGGTTTAGCCTTTGCAGGAGAAGCCGCCTTATCGCGCTATATGCTTGAAAAACCCATTCCCAGAAATGAACCCTTGATCAGCAAGGATAT
>JAUXCJ010000070.1 GCA_030618965.1 Thiomargarita sp. | reverse complement strand
GATTATATTAATATCTGATGTTACGCAATGCCCATTTTGACCATAAACAACTATTGACAAGGGATTTATCAAAATCATATTCAACAACCTCCAACGCCCTCAAACTCAATCAATTGGCAAATAAAAAAACATTAAGAGGATTAGTATAAAAAATATCTGTTGATTATGTATCGAATGCATGATAAAAGGTTATTTTGAACTGATAAAAGGGGTAAATTTTAGAATAACCTTTTATACAGAAACAGAGTGCGTAACATCAGTGTATAACAGAGTTAGCTAGAGCTTGGGAACGAGAAAAAGAGGATATATCCTGTACTAAACCAAGTTCGCAACCGCATCGCGTTCTTGTTCCAGTTCCTCTTGGCTCGCCAACATTCTCGCACGGCTAAAGTCATCAATGTCCAAGCCTTGCACAATCTGATATTCCCCATTTTTGATTGTGATAGGGAATGAGTACATTAAGCCTTCTTTTATCCCATAACTTCCATCGCTACAAACGCTCATACTTACCCATTCTTCAGTTCCATTTGCCCAATCACGCATGTGTGAAAGCACTGCAAAAGCCGCTGAGGCTGCACTGGATTTGCCGCGTGCCTTAATAATAGATGCCCCTCGTTGTTGCACCGTCGGAATGAAATCATTAACAATCCATTCTTGATCAACTAAAGATTTTGCGGGTTTACCATTAACCGTTGCATGGCTAATATCAGGATATTGAGTAGATGAATGATTGCCCCAAATAATGATATTCTTGACTGCCTCAATATTGACACCGGTTTTGATTGCTAATTGGCTTCTGGCTCGGTGATGATCAAGGCGTGTCATCGAACTGAATTGTTTGGGGTTTAAATCTGGTGCTGAGTTCATTGCAATATACGCATTTGTATTGGCAGGATTACCGACAATCAGCACTTTAACATCTCGACTTGCTTTGTCATTCAAGGCTTGACCTTGTACAGTGAAAATTTCACCATTGACTTTGAGTAAATCGCTCCTCTCCATACCTGGGCCGCGTGGTCTTGAGCCAACCAGTAAAGCATAGTTAATATCAGTAAAGGCGACATTGGCATTATCCGTTATTATGACATCTTGTAACAACGGATAGGCGCAATCTTGGAGTTCCATCACAACGCCCTTTAAGGCATTTAAGGCCGCTGGTATTTCTAATAGGTGTAAAATCACCGGTTGATCAGAACCTAGCATTTCCCCAGAGGCGATACGAAATATCAAAGAATAGGCAATTTGCCCCGCCCCTCCTGTGACTGCAACATGTACGGGTGGTTTCATCATCAATTTCCTCTAAATGTTATTATGTATTAATCAAAAGACTAACTTATCACATAATTAAATCAATAGTTCGGACAGTTTTTAAAGCTTGTCATTTCGACGATAGGAGAAATCTTTAATTATCAAACAAATAAGATTTCTCCTATTGTCGAAATGACAAATAAGATTTGATTTTAAAATCAAATAGTTGTAAAAACTGTCCGAACTATTGTTAAATGAATGAATAGATAAAGGCTATCAATATGACCCAAGATTCCTACCTATATAATGCTGCTTTTATTGATGATTTATATGAACTTTATTTAGTCAATCCGGCTCAAGTATCTGAGGAATGGCGTGATTATTTTAGACAGTTGCAACAAGAGCAGCCCGTATCACAACCGGAAATTCCTCATGCACCGATAAAAGCAGCGTTTGCACAACTTGAAACGCCGATTTATAACAATTTACGCAAAGGGGCTGATGATGCCTCCTTGGCTATTTTTGCCAAAAAACAAATTGCCGTTTTACAACTAATTAATGCCTACCGTTTTCGAGGGCATCAACAAGCTAATTTAAACCCCATTTTAGAAAAACGCCCTTATGTTGACCAATTATACCCAGAATTTTATGGTTTAACTGAAAGTGATTCGTCTACTGTATTTGAGACTGGCTCATTATATGGTGTAGAAAAGGAGAAACTATCCGAACTCCTAAAACGACTAAAAACCATTTATTGTGGCACTATTGCTGCTGAATATATGCACATTACCGATACCGAGCAAAAACGCTGGATTCAACAACGTTTAGAAGGCACCTTGGCTAGACCAAATTTCACCAGTAAAACCAAACGCAATATTTTGGCACGATTGACAGCGGCGCAGGGTTTAGAAGAATTTTTACAAACGCGCTATGTTGGACAAAAGCGATTTTCTCTGGAAGGCGGAGAAAGTTTAATCCCACTGCTTGATGACCTGATTCAGCACGCTGGAAGTGTTGGAGTTCAAGAAATCATCATGGGTGTAGCGCATCGGGGGCGTTTAAATATACTGGTAAATATTTTAGGCAAGAGTCCCAAAGATTTATTTTCAGAATTTGAAGGCAAAGTCAACGCTCACACTGGATCCGGTGATGTTAAATATCATCTCGGTTTTGCCTCTGATGTGAAAACAGCCGATGGCGCAGTGCATATAGCTATGGCTTTTAACCCCTCTCACCTAGAAATTATTGATCCGGTTATAGAAGGAGCAGTGCGGGCGCGTCAACAAAGGCGTGGAGATAAGGAACGTAATAAAGTCTTACCCTTACTGATTCACGGTGATGCCGCTTTTGCTGGGCAAGGCGTAATTATGGAAACCCTGAATTTGTCACAAACGCAAGGTTATGGTACTGGCGGCACGGTGCATATCATTATCAATAATCAAATTGGCTTTACAACTAGCGATCCCCTTGATTCGCGCTCAACCTTATATTGCACCGATGTTGTCAAAATGGTACAAGCTCCAATTTTTCATGTAAATGGAGATGATCCCGAAGCAGTTATATTTGTTACTGAACTTGCCCTCAATTATCGCTTAGCCTTTAAAAAAGATGTTGTAATTGACATGGTGTGCTACCGCCGACAAGGGCATAATGAAGCAGATGATCCGTTTGCAACGCAACCGATGATGTATCAACAAATAGCCAAGCACCCGACAACTCAAGCAATTTATGCACAACGCTTGTTCAAAGAAGGTATTATTGGCCCCAATGAGAGCGAAACTCAGTTACAAAATTATCGTACATCATTGAAAATAAAAGATGTTGTCTCACGTCCAGTCAATTTAGATTTCAAACATGTCGCAAATTGGAAACCTTATATCGGTACACACTGGACAATTCAAGCTGATACCCGTATCAGCAAAGACAAATTACAACAATTGATTGAAAAATTTACCAGAATACCCGAAGGCTTTGAGCTTAATCGCGGTGTCGCCAGACTAATGCAAGCGCGTCGGAAAATGGGAACTGAAAATTATCCGCTAGATTGGGGCTGTGCCGAAACTTTGGCTTATGCGACACTATTAGAAGCAGGCTATCCAGTACGCTTATCAGGACAAGACAGTGCGCGTGGCACCTTTGCTCATCGCCATGCAGTGCTACATGATCAAAATACTGGTGACACATATCAACCCTTGCAACATTTATCAAAGAATCAAGCCCCTTTTTTGGTAATCAATTCGCTACTTTCTGAAGCAGCAGTACTAGGGTTTGAATATGGTTATAGTGCCTCCGCACCAGAAATTTTAGTTTTATGGGAAGCCCAATTTGGAGATTTTGCTAATAATGCCCAAGTGGTGATTGACCAATTCATTAGTTCCTCAGAATCCAAATGGCAACGCTACAGCGGCTTAGTTATGTTATTACCGCATGGCTACGATGGACAAGGACCGGAACATTCTTCAGCCCGTTTAGAACGTTTTCTACAACTATGTGCAGAAGATAATATTCAAGTTTGTGTGCCAAGTACACCAGCACAAATGTTCCATCTGTTGAGACGGCAAATGCTGAGAAAATATCGTAAACCATTGATTATTATGACACCTAAAAGTTTACTCCGCCACAAATTATCGGTTTCTAATAGTGAAGATTTCACCAATAAAGGCTTTCAAACAGTCATTGATGAAACAATTGCCACCGAACAAGTTGAACGTTTACTATTTTGTAGTGGCAAAGTCTATTTTGACTTAATAGAAGCCCGTCAAGAACATAATGTTGAGAATGTAGCGATTATTCGCCTAGAACAACTTTACCCTTATCCGAAGGTAGCGATTTCAGAAGTACTAGCGCGTTATCCACATGTCAAACATCGCGTTTGGGTACAAGAAGAACCGAGAAATCAAGGTGCGTGGTGGTATATGCGAGCGCATATAGATGTCAAACTAAGTCATAATGATGGCGGACATCTGGAATATGTTGGACGACCATCTTCAGCATCACCAGCAGTGGGACACTTTGAAATTCATCGCCAGCAACGTCAAGCCTTAATTAATGAAGCCTTGGGAATCTGAATTATGATAAAATGACGCAAAAAATATCTCTCTAAAAAATTATTTGACAGTGAACAAATTACCAATAAAAAATGAAAAAAATATTCCTAATTTCCGACTTACACTTAGGTGGTCGTCCAGATGAACGAGACGATTCAGGACAGATAACCAAACCCGGATTCCAGATTTGTCACGCTTAGGCTCAATTAACCACTTTCATTGATTGGATCAATAAACAAGCTCAAGGCTTTAAGGGAGAGACCGAAATCGTCATCAATGGTGATATTGTGGACTTTTTGGCGGATGACGACTTTGATGATCCCACGATTAACGCGAGTGTTTGGACGGCGAATGAAGCCGAAGTTATTAGCAAATTAAATCAAATCATTAAGCGTACCAGAGAAGGGCTAAATCGGGGGCCATTTGATGCGCTTAGAGATTTTATCGCTAATGGCAATCAACTGACGCTAATATTGGGTAATCATGATGTTGAACTGGCTTTGCCAAAAGTTCGCCAACATTTACAAAATGTCTTGGAAGCACAACATGGCAAACTACAGTTTATTTATGATGGTGAAGCCTACACCTGTGGAGACTTGTTAATAGAACATGGCAATCGTTACGATTCATGGAATGTGGTGGATCATAGTGCGTTAAGGCAGGAGCGTTCCATGTTATCACGGGGTTTAACAGTGGATGAGCAAAAACGTGATAAACAATATTTTTTACCTCCTGCTGGGACACTTTTGGTCATTTACCTGATCAATCGTCTCAAAAAGCACTACCGTTTTGTGGATATGTTGAAACCGGAAACTGGTGCCGTAATACCTTTGCTGCTGACCCTTAAACCTGATTATGAGGACATATTACAAGATATACTTTCTCTAACCCCAGTGTTCAGACGTAAAATACATTGGTGGCTGTGGGGAGCGACAAAAACAGCTCACCCAGGTAACTTAAAAGCTAGCCGCCGTGATAGGTTGACTTCGGTGTCTGATGTTCTTAACGAAGTGCTTGGTAAAGAAGCTGAGCTTTTTCAAACCCACCGAAAACAGCAACAAGGTAACTTAAATGCGCGGCACGGACAATCTCCTCTAAAGATTTTATTAGACAAAGCACAAAAAATTGCGAATACCTTATTTATTACAGCAAAGGAACTTGAAGAACAAGACAATCTCAAACGATTACATGTGGCAATGAAAAAGCTCAAAACGGATTTGTCATTTAATATTGATCAAGAAGAAGAAACATCCAATTATCTTGAAGCTGCTAAAGAGATAATAGATACAGGTAAATTTTCTCATGTAGTTTTTGGACATACGCATTTGCCTAAACAAATTAACTTAGAAACAGAATCAGGTAAAAAAGGACAATATTTAAATACAGGTACTTGGGCGGATGTAATGTGTTTACCCGCAGAAATTATGGAAGATAATGATGCTGCTACCAAAGAATTAACTAAATTTATCAAAGCCATGCGTAACAACGATTTGTCCCGTTATATCAAACGCTATTTAAGTTATGTCGAAGTGACGTTGAGTGATAACAAAGTGACTGATGCCAAACTGCAAAATTTTTGTGGTATCGGTGCAGAAAGAAAAAAAGCCCTAACTGAGTTTAAGGTGTAACAATGGACTACGATAAAAGTATTGCTAAAATAAGTATGAAATTTTATACATCAAGATTATTACAAGGATAAAAAACTTTTGCGACTTTTTAAAAATGCTTGGTTTGAACGTTTTGCGCGGCTGGCCTTGTCTGACGAGCAAATAAAAAGGTTAATTGAAGAAAGAGGATTAATAGAAATTATATGAGCCAAGAAAAACACTATAAATCAGAAGCTTTTGCAGCTATCCATGAAACAATGGATTCCCTGCATCAGATCGGTGCTATTGATAAGAAAACCATGCGTGATTTTGATGCCGCATGTATCGAAAATGTTTCAGAAATCAAACCTGAAGAGATAAAGGCCCTGCGCGAAGCCGCCCATGTTTCACAGCCGGTTTTTGCTTTGTATCTTAACGTGT
>JAUXCJ010000419.1 GCA_030618965.1 Thiomargarita sp. | reverse complement strand
GAGGGATTTGAACCCCCGACACCCTGCTCCCAAAGCAGGTGCGCTACCAGACTGCGCTATACCCCGAATAAAGAATGCGAATGATACGCCCATAAAAAGTTAATGTCAAGACCTACTGTGAATAATATTTTTTATAATCGGTAAAATGGTAGTCCCTACAAACCAATAGCGGTCTTAAAAAATCAAACTCCATTGGTTTACAGGGACTACCCAAAAATCGGAATTATCTTATGGATATTAAAGAAGTTACTAAGAACATGAGTCAAAATTCAAAATTTGATCCAAGCTGGCGGGATGATGTTTTCGATCCAATGGCTATCGAAATTCCTTTAGTCTTTCCAGAAGACACTCAACCTAATGGTGAAATCTGGATCAAAAGTAAGCCCTGCTTTCGGGAAGTTGTGTTTAAAGAAGAATATAAACATGAAAAACCTAGATGGCAAACATCTATCCTCAAAAAATCAGAGATGATGAAGCATTATACTGCCAAGGATATTCAAGGCAATGTGATTCCGATGGATGATAACTCAATTTATGACATGGTTTTTCCGCCCAAAGCTTGGATGAGTGATACCATACAAGAACGTTGTATGATGTTGGCAGCCGCTAAACAGGCACAGGGAAAGGTTTTGGTGGGCGGATTAGGCTTGGCTATTTATCCGCAATTGGTATTTCATCTGCAATGCCCAATCGACTCGATTACTATTGTGGAATCAAACGCCAAGGTGATAGAACTGGTTCGTGAACCTTGGCTGAAAACGCTTAGTTTTAAGCATAAACAACAGGTTACAATTATAGAAGGCACAATTGAAGATTATTTGCAGACAACTGAAGAAAGTTTCGATACCATTTATTTTGATACTTGGGAAGATGCCGATCCTCGCTTTCTCCCCCATGTCAACTATCTGATACAATTGGCATTGCCGAAATGCACCGGGCAAATTCAATGTTGGGGTTATGCCTTGATGGTAGATATTTTGGTAGAAAGTGCGCTAACGTATGTCAAAAAAGATTTTCCCTTCGCAGATTACCAATGGGATCCAGGAATGGAAAAATTTTCACAATGGTTACAAGCCCAGGACACCACACCGTCTGAAGAAACTCTAAAAACAATTGCCCGTGAAATCGCCTTGACAACGGTTAAATCGCTGCAAGAGTATGATCGGGAACATTGCTTCACCCCGTTTGCAGTTTCCCACCAAGAGGCACACGTTAATATGGCACTATCACGTAAAAGATAAGTCAATTTGGAGTCCGATTCTATCATTGCTCGTGGAATCTGCTGAGGTTTACCAGATTTAACTTCGATTAAATGATAGTTCGCATCCTTAACCAGTATAAAGTCAATTTCACTTTTAGATTGAGTTCGATAAAAATACAAGTTTTGAGTAATAGACTGATTCCAGTTCAAGCTATTAAATACATAAGTTTCATATAAAGCTCCAGCGTCTTGACGCAGTTCCAGTGAATTAAAATTCTGTAACTGATGTTACGCAGCCTCGTTCCCACGCTCCAGCGTCACTGCCATTAAGTTAAGCCTTAAAATCAGACCTCCGAGGAGAACAATACCTCGGAGGTCCTTGTATCTGTAACCTCCGAGGTATTGCTCTCCTCCATCAACATGCGGTGAATATTTCTAAATTAGTTGATAAGTCTCCTACTGAAGGTGGCAAGTGGTTATTTTTATTCAAAGTTTTCCGCGATAGCTTAAAAGATGGTAGTCAAGGCCCTGAAATGGTGTTGATTCCGGCTGGTTCTTTTCAAAGTGGTTCGTGGGACAACAATGCTTGGAGGACGCGGTCGTCGGACCGTGGCAGGCCGTCGGGGCGCGGCAGGCACTTCGGCTTCCGGCTCGCTAGGACAAACTAACCCTTTGTATTTGCTGCGACTATCATTTCAAAATCAAGGCAATCACACAATCACATAAATTACAGTTCAGACAAATTTTATTAAAATTTTGTAAATTACTTATATTTAAGTAATTAAAAGGAAAAACATTATGCTCCGTGCTATTAAACAACAAGTGACTGTACCGCCTGATGGTGTTATCAAAATATATTCTAAAGAACTCCAGCCCGGCTCGCAGGCAGAAATCATTGTAATTTTGAAACAACTCCCCAAACCTCCTCCACAGGGTTTACTTCGTTTCATGGGTAAAGGTAAAGGTGCTTTTGCCACAGCTGAACAAGCAGATGCTTTTATTCGTGGGGAGCGTGACAGATGGGAATAGAGAAAATTATCTCGGCTCAGCGTATTTATTTAGATGCCAATATTTTTATATACTTATTGGAAGAATATCCTGCATTTACCCAAGTTCTGACTGAAATTTTCACTATCATTGACAATGGAAAATTAAAAGCTGTCACCAGCGAACTCACAGTGGCTGAAACCTTGGTTAAACCGATAATGGATGATAACTTTGATTTGCAGCAAACTTATCTCGAAATGCTTCAAACCACTTCTATGCTGCATGTTGTTCCTATTAACCATGAGATTCTTATCGCAGCCGCCAAACTTCGAGCTAAAAGTAACAAAATTAAGCTACCTGATGCTATTCACGCCGCAACAGCATTTGCCAGCCAATGCGAAATTTTTCTCACTAATGATAAATTCTTAAAAAGAATACCCGATATTAACGTGG
>JAUXCJ010000436.1 GCA_030618965.1 Thiomargarita sp. | reverse complement strand
ACACGTTAATATTAGAACAAAACTTGACCAAAATTTGGTTGAATTATCTATCGCAATTAAAGATACATCAAAAATAGCAATTAACGAGCTTTCTGAGGAATCTAATAAATTTATATTACATTGTTTCCATCATGCAAATCAGGAAGTTGAGTTGGCAGGTGATCAGCTAGAAAATGAATTATCTAAATTGAAAATAAAAATTTATGGTTACATTACTAGTCTGGGATTTACAAAAATCACTTTTACAGTGTAGCACAACAACATAACAAGGGAATAATCTAAAAAAAGGAGAACACGATGGGGTCACAAGAAGATATTGACAAAACGATAGAAACAGAAATTTCCCAAGCTAAAGATGGAGCGATTCGATATCAAATTTTTCATATACTGTTAGTTAGCTCAACAATAATTACAGGTGCAGCAACGACTTTTGTTACAGGCACTGACATCGTAACCGCTAACTGGGTGGCACCATTATTAGCGGCAATTACTACAGGATTTGGCGCTATAGCAAATCAAACGGGTTTTAAAAAGAAAAGCAATGGTTACCGTCTTTCTAAAACAGAGTTCCAAAATTTGAAACTTGATCGTTTAAAAGTAAACCCTGAATACGAGGGAGATGCTTTAATAGATAAAATAAGGCAGATACGTAGTCAAAAAATAGCACGCACAACCGAGGAAGGTTAAATTACATAACGAGGGCATCCACATGGACAGAAAAAGCTTAGCTGAAAAGAGCCTCAGCCAAGCTTTTTCTTCCAGTGATGCAGGTGTTATGCGTCAAACTTATCTATCTAGAATATCAAATATATGACTGCAATTCATCAATTTTTTGGAGTAGTAAGTTTGGTAAATCTAATGCATCGTTGTTCACGCACATGCAATTATTGGTAATGAGCTAAATTCATGGAACTTAATTTATTTTCTAGGGCGTTTTTATTTTTAATCGCTGTGATATTTCTCCCAATTCATGTGGATTTCATATTTTCACATATACGACGCCACCATAGAAAGTTGATATTGGCCATTTGGGTTAAAAGGCTTTCATATTTGCCAATATTGTTGATTATAGGATCAGGCATTTGGATACTTACTTTGGACCGTGACAATCTTCATCTTAAATACTTCGAGGATGAGCATATGAAGGCAGTTATGGAGATCGTTGAATATTACATTGACCCGGCTTTGTTTTCTGCAATATTTTTGACCGCGATGTATGGTGCGGTAATTTTTTATATTGGTTATGGAGTTTCAGGCTTGGTTGTACCATTAATCATAGCAACAGGAATATCTGTAGTTGAAGTAGTTGCTGCATTTGCAGATGGATTTTGGCAGTCAATAATAGTTTTCTTTTTTGCCTTGCCTATCTGGGTTTTCGCAGGAAACCAGTATAAAAAGCTAAGAGAAACACGGAAATATTGGCGTAGAGATATAGATAAAAAAATTGAAGAGAATTTCAAGCCATAGGTGGAACATATTTTATGAATAACAAAAAAAATCCATCCAACCTCCTTCGTCGGAGGGTGATTTAAACGTTACCCTACCTAAATAATTGCTAAATAACAATATTTTTAGCTCATTGAAATTGCCGCTTTGTGGAATTCAGAATAAAAATACTGTTTGACCCCAATTACTGAAAAAGGCCATTACCAACTTGGTTAAGAAACAATCAATATCAAAAATTCAGATTGTTACCTAAACATATTCAGACACCTGAAATAGCCACTTAACGCCCTTAGCGTCATAGATAAGAGAATGCTAATTTTCCGCTTAGGGACGTGAACGTACCAAGAGTTGTTTTCAATTCATAAAAAAATTATTTTTATCCGCTAATTTGTCTTGCTGACCTAAAGCACTGGTTAGTGTCCATTCTTTGCCGGTGTTGGCGATGCGGGTGCGACTCATATGACCGGATCCATAGGCCCTGAAGAATTTGGCAGCGTTCATTCTCCTGCACTTGGTACACCCTGTGAAAATACAGGTGGTATTATTTATACAAGCCAGAGTATGAAACGTTTTGAGGGCGGTGAAGTACGTTTGTCCGGTGCGGTTAATCTATCAAAGCTAGAAAGCGATGGACAAATTACCTTCAGTTGTCTCTTTGTAACAAAGCAAGCTGACTAAAACCGTTTCTACCGGTTTCAAGGTAGCAAATCTGGAAACCGGTAGCTTAACCCACCCTGCAAATACTTCACTAATTATTCCTACAGATAATACCATTTAATTCTGCCATACTTGGTTTTATTTCAATTTCAGGCAACTCTATGACACCGATATTACAGGACAAGTCTATTTGCAATAAATTTTTCCCAGCGAGAGCTATTTTAAATTCTATGTTCCGCTATTCTTATTGTCTTATTTATTTGCTACTTCTGGTCTGTTATGGCTTATCTCTAAACACGTGGGCCGAGGATATTCCTCGAAAATTCACTGCAATTGATCGTTATGAAGACAAAGCTATTGCTATCCACCTGATCAATCGTACCCCGGATCAATTAAAGGCTTTTTATATT
>JAUXCJ010000135.1 GCA_030618965.1 Thiomargarita sp. | reverse complement strand
TCCGTCTCTTTGATTATCACAATGTTATATCTTTTTAATCAATATTCTTCTCAGGGCTTGATGAACTTAGTTAATTGGTTTCCGGTGCTATTTTTCTTGCTGATTACTGTGCAAATTTATAGTACTGATGGAACCATTAAATTAGGTAATTTGTTGTTATCTTTACGCCGTTATGAAAAGAAAGTCGGCAAGCCTCACCCAAAAGCTAATTTGCCAATTAATCTCGCTTATCCTTATTTCATCATTTGTCTGCTCTCTGCTAGTATCAATAATAGTGTTTGGTTTTATGCTGGTATCAGTTTTTTGCTGGCTTGGGGATTATGGGCAATGCGTCCAAAACGCTATCATGTCAGTATTTTTGGTTTATTACTCTTAATAGCTATTTCTGTCGGTTATGTAACTCAATTGGGTATTTATCGTTTGCATTCTGAAGTGGAAGGATTAGTTTTAAGTTGGCTTGATGATATACTTTGGGCTAATAAAGATCCGTATAAGCGAAATACTGCTATTGGTGATATTAGGGAATTGAAACAGTCGGATAAAATTCGTTTACGGGTGGAAGCACCTCATCCTATATTGTTGCAGGAAGCCAGTTATAACGTTTTGATTAATAAAACTTGGATTGCTAAAAAAACACATTTTAAAGAGATTATGCCTAGCGATTCGTGGGTAGTCAGTGCAGATAGGATAAAAGGAGATTTTACCGCGACTATCTCCGCCTATCTTCATAAGGGCAAAGGTATGTTGGCACTCCCGAATGGCACTTTTAAATTGTCTAAACTTTCCATGCTTCACTTATATTATAATAACTTAGGTGCGGTTAAAGTTGAAAATGGGCCTGATTTGATCAGATATACGGCTCATTTTGCCGACAAAACACCTTTAAATACGCCACCTAATGAGTATGATTTATTAGTTCCTAAAAAGGAAAAGTCCTATTTTACTGAATTATCTAATGATTTAAACTTATCTTCACAAACACCAGCAGCAGTGGTTCAAACATTAACCGGATTTTTTGATCAGCATTTCAAATATTCTCTAAATCTGACTGGAGCAAGCTTAGAAGAGTTTTTACGAGTTAATCGTGCCGGGCATTGCGAATATTTTGCCACAGCTACTGTCTTATTATTGCGTACTGCTGGGATTCCATCACGTTATGCTTCTGGTTATTCGGCTATTGAATGGGATTATTGGGAAAATGCTTATTTAGTACGTCAACGTCATGCTCATGCTTGGGCTTTGGCTTATATTAATGGACGTTGGCAAGCTGTAGATACAACAGTCGCGGATTGGGCGGATATAGAAGCTGAATCTGCTGCTTGGTGGACACCGGTTTCTGATATAGCTTCATGGATTGTTTATCAATTTTCAAAATGGCGTTGGAGTGAAGAAGAAGACTCCGAAAATGAATGGCTATTATGGTTAATTTTACCTCTAGTTTTAATCTTAATCTGGCGATTGTATTCAAAAGAACGGGTGAAGAGTTCACAACCGCAAATAAATCGGCAAATCAGAAACAAAGTCGGCGCAGATTCTCCTTTTTTTCAGATTGTACAAGCGTTAAAAACTGCTGGTTATATTCGCTTACAAGGAGAAACTTTGACGGTTTGGTTAAAACGCCTGCAATTATTAGATATTGAGATGCAAAATATGCTAACGTTACATCAACGTTATCGCTTTGATTATGTTGGTTTGAATGTGGAAGAAAAGGCTACCTTAACGAAGCAAGTTCAAGTGTGGTTGGAAGGATTTTTAAAATGAAACTATTAAGTATCTTAGCTTGGCGCAATCTTTGGCGATACCCGCGCCGTACTATTATCATTCTTTTCGCCATTAGCCTTGGTGTTTGGTCAATGTTAGGCATGTCTTCCTTTCTACGCGGCATGATGGAACAGCAAATGAATAATGCTATTCGTAATCTGGTTGCCCATATTCAAATTCATGCGCCGAATTATCGGGATGATCCTATGATTGATCACAGTATGGAACCACCTAGTGATAAATTGTTGAATATATTAAATAATAACCATGTTATTAAAGCGTGGTCGGCACGGGTGCGAGTGCCTGCGGTGTTGAATAGTGAACGTGAATCTATGGGTGTAACATTGCTTGGTATTGATCCACAGCAAGAACAAGGACTTTCTTTTATTGCTGAAGCTGTCACAGCGGGGCGTTATCTGAATGGTATTGATGATAAAGGGATTATCATCGGTAAAAAACTAGCTGAGCGTTTAGAAACTCGTTTAGGTAAGCGCGTCGTCTTAATGAGTCAGGATCATCAGAATGAAATCGCTGAGCGGGGTTTTCGTGTGGTGGGCATTTTTGATACGCAGCTAGAAAATGTTGAAACACAATTTGTCTTCGTCAGTCGTCATACCGCTCAAAAAATGCTAGGTATGCAGAACACCATCTCGGAACTGGCCATATTGAGCCATGATCGTGATGAACTGGATGATTTGCTGAATAATCTACGAGCGGCTGCCCCTAGATTGGATGTTCAAAGTTGGCGAATAATCGCACCAATGGTGGGCGCAATGGTCAAAGTTTTTGAGGGCTTTTTATTAATTTGGTATCTTGTCGTATTCATCGCAATAGCTTTTGGATTAGTCAACACTTTACTGATGGCAGTTTTTGAGCGCACTCGTGAAATTGGTTTATGCCAAGCATTGGGTATGAAACCCAGCTGGATAGTAGGACAAGTTCTATTTGAATCTTTATTTTTATTGGCAATCGGTTTAATAATCGGCAATCTGATTACTTGGGGTACATTGATATTGACGGCAGATGGACTTGATTTTTCTCGCTATGCAGCAGGTTACGAAATGGCAGGAATCAATAGTATTATTTATCCAGTATTGGGTTTTGCCGATATTTTGATTGCGAATTTCTTGATTATTGGCTTAGGATTAGTCGCCAGCTTCTATCCTGCTTGGCGAGCAGCATCTTATGTGCCAGTGGACGCAATTACGCGGTGATAACTCGAATTTTGTGTACGCTTCGTGTCATTCGTTCCGTGATATAATCACTATAAACTCTGATTTAGACACAAAAAAACTCAAATGAACTATATTTATATCAAAAAAATCCTCCAAGCCCGTGTTTACGATGTCGCTAATAAAACCCGCTTGGATTATGCCACTAATCTTTCACAACGTGTCAATAATCATATTTGGTTTAAACGGGAAGATATGCAGCCGGTGTTTTCTTTTAAGATACGCGGTGCTTATAACAAAATTGCTAATTTACCCAAAGAGGTTTTAGCTAAAGGTGTCATCGCCGCTTCAGCAGGTAATCATGCCCAAGGTGTAGCTTTATCGGCACAAAAGTTAGGCATTCCAGCCACCATCGTGATGCCTAAAACAACGCCTGAAATTAAAGTCGCAGCAGTGCGGAGTTATGGAGCCGAAGCGGTATTGCATGGCACAGCTTATGATGATGCCAGCCAATACGCGCAACGTTTAGTTAAAGAACTGGGCTTGAGTTATATACATCCTTATGATGATGTTGATGTGATTGCTGGGCAAGGTACGATTGGTATGGAAATCTTACAGCAGCACACTGGAGATTTAGATGCTATTTTTATACCTGTCGGCGGTGGCGGCTTAATTGCGGGAGTGGCGGCTTATATTAAATATTTACGCCCAGAAATCAAAATAATCGGTGTTGAGCCTGATGATGCCGCTTGCTTATACGCTGCCCTCAAAGCTGATGAGCGTGTAATACTTGAGCAAGTGGGCATTTTTGCTGATGGTGTCGCTGTGAGACAAATAGGCAAGTTACCTTTTGAAATAGCGCGTGATTATGTTGATGAGGTGTTATTGGCGAGTACCGATGAAATTTGTGCCGCAATTAAGGATATTTTTGATGAAACCCGCAGAATTATGGAGCCCGCAGGAGCCTTGGCTTTAGCCGGTTTAAAGCAATATATCGCACGAGAAAATTGTACGGGGCGGCATTTAGCGACAATCACCAGCGGGGCAAATATGAGTTTTGATCGCTTAGCCTATGTGGCTGAGCGTACAGAAATTGGTGAAAAACGCGAGGCTTTGATAGCTGTGACGATTCCTGAACGTCCAGGGAGTTTCCGCAAATTTTGTCATGTTATTGGGCAACGTGTAATTACAGAATTTAATTATCGTTATGCGGATGATGGACAAGCTCATGTTTTTGCAGGTTTGCGTCTAACAGACGGTTTAGCTGAAAAAGATAAATTAATTAAAAAGTTAAATGAAAAGCAATATCCAGTTATTGATTTAACAGACAATGAAATGGCTAAAACGCATATTCGCCACATGGTAGGCGGACATCCGCCACATTTATTAAATGAGCGACTTTATCGTTTTGAATTTCCTGAACGCCCAGGCGCATTATTGCATTTTTTAACGAGTATGGGGCAACGTTGGAATATTAGCTTATTTCATTATCGCAATCATGCCGCAGCTTATGGGCGGATATTGGTGGGAATACAAGTATCTGATAGCCAATTAAGTGAGTTCCAAACATTTTTGGATAAATTGGGTTACCCTTATTGGGATGAGGCAAATAATCCAGCTTATGGTTTGTTTTTAAATTGATTTAAATTATAAATTTTTTTAACTCAATCATTAAGTGGCATTAAAATAGCTGACATTGTAGAATGACAGGACGCAAAATGGCGTACATAAATATTCATATATATTAAGGATATATTTCTATGAGATTCATGATAGGCGGCTGTATTTTGTTAAGTTTTGCAATCACAGTTCATGCGGCTGGCTATGCTGTTGTTGGTAAAATTAGGGTTGAAGCCGATAAAGCCTGTGTCAGTTGCCATACAAAAGATGGTAATACTGAAGTGCCTGTGTTTCCTAAACTAGCGGGTCAGCATTTTGAATATCTGGTTAAATCAATGAAAGATTTCAGGGATAAAGTACGACCAGATTCTACAATGATTTTCCATAGTGTTGATAAACTAGGAACAGATGCCGATATTGAGAATATGGCTGCTTATTTTGCAGCACAAAAAATAACAGCTTGTAGTAATTTATTTCCAGAAAATCAAATCAAAGCTGGGGAAGAAAAAGCGAAATTATGTATCGCTTGTCATAGCACTGATGGCTATAGTGAAAACCCAAACTATCCTAAGCTTGCAGGACAACATTTTATCTATCTAGTACAATCAATGAAAGCTTACAGAGAGGGGATACGCGAAAATCAGC
>JAUXCJ010000336.1 GCA_030618965.1 Thiomargarita sp. | reverse complement strand
TCCTAAGACCGCTTGGCCTCCGACTTCCAGACCTTCCTAAAGTATTAATTTCATTAATACTGATTGCGCCGTTGGCTTTTTGGATGGGGATGCCCTTTCCTTTAGGACTGGCTCGTCTTTCCGAGAACACCCCCGATTTGATTGCTTGGGCATGGGCTATCAATGGTTGCGCGTCAGTACTAAGCGCGGTACTAGCGACGGTGTTAGCCATTCATTTTGGCTTTACAGTGGTAATATTATTGGCGGTAATTTTATATGGGGTGGCAGCGTTGGCTTATCCGTAGGAAAAATGCCAAAGCTAAAGCTTTGGATTCCAACAACAAAACAATATGATGCAGAAAAATTACATTTTATAAATGAACCGTTGAGTCTTACTATGTTAATTGGTGAAATAGAATTCTTAACAAAGCAATGTAAAAATTTAACAAAGGTAAAATATGATTAGAGGGTAACCTTGCACTCCAGAGTCTAGTTGGAGTGCAAGGTTACCTTGCACGAGCCGACAAAAGTACCAATATTCAAGTATGTATTATTCTCATATCCTGATTGGAAAATTCCTCTTGAAGTTTCTCTTTTAGCCATAGATTGACTAATGTTTCTGGTAAAATACCCTTTAGACGAGCCAAGTTACCAATAGTATCTGACAATTCTTTTTCAACGGCAAAATAGTTTTTTGCTGATTTCAATTCAACTTCAAACTCTACATGAGTTTGTAAATCTTCATAATCGGCTAAACTATGAGTATCCCAAAACTCTGCCGCTTCTTCTAGACTTTTAAATTCAGCTGGCATTGCTTGTATTTTACTTTTTTCCATAATTCCTCCTTTCTTTTGAGTCCATATCCCGTGCCGTAACAATTAAGGTTAATACTGAAAATCCCCCACCAATCCCTGACATAAAGCCAGCACCGTCACGGCTGCCGTTTCAGTACGAAGAATGCGTGGCCCTAAACAAACGTCTAAATAACCGGCTTGTCTTGTTTGCTCTATTTCGGCCTCACTTAAACCGCCTTCAGCACCGATGAATACTGTCAAATTTTTCGATCCATTTAAGTTTGTAATCGCGTTTGGTAAAGTATTTTTGCCATTGGGAGACAAAACCAGACAAAGACCTTGCTGTGCTTTATTCAACCAAGCACTCAAGGTTTGTACATCAGATAAAATTGGCAAACGATTACGCCCCGATTGTTCACAAGCACTTATGATAATTTTGCGCCAATGTTGTTCACGCTTACTGATTCTCGCCTGAGCAAGGGGCGCACTCCGTTCGGTGATAACTGGAACTATCCGTTGTACGCCTAATTCCACCGCTTTTTGGATTGTATGATCCATGTGTTCTGGGCGAGAAATAGCTTGCACCAAGCTGGTATGCAGTTTTGATTCTCTATCAATAGGATTATAATCATTAACTTGCAATCTGGCAGCTTTTTTAGTAATGGCTACCAAATTGGCAATATATTCACCACCTTCGCCATTAAACAAAGTCACCATCGCACCAAGGCGCAAGCGTAGGACATTCAATAAGTAATGCGCTGATTCTTTTGGTAAAATAAGTTCTTGTCCAACAGCTAAAGGGCTATCTACATATAAACGTGGCATAGTTAATAGACTTGTCTCCCTCCCCCTAGCCCCCTCCCGATGGGCGGGGGGATTTAACTTCCACCCATCGGGAGGGGGCTAGGGGGAGGGGGGCAAGTATAATAGTTAATCTTGTGTGGCTCTATTAATACCTTCTTCAGCAATTTCAGCTAATTGACGAATTTGTGCCGGTGTAATTACATAAGGTGGCATAAAATAAATCACATTTCCGAGCGGACGCAATAAAGCACCTTTCTCCAAAGCATATTCATAAACACGCAATCCACGTCGTTCTTGCCAAGGATAGGGTTCTTTTTTGGCTTTATCTTTGAACATTTCTATCGCAAGAATCATCCCCTGCTGTCGAACTTCGCCGACATGAGGATGATCCCGCAAAGACTGTGTAGCCTCAGCCATCACTTGTGCGAGTTTGCGATTATTCTCAATAACATTGTCCTCTGCGAGAATATCCAAGCTTGCTAAGGCTGCCCGACAGGCTAACGGATTCGCTGTATAACTATGAGAATGTAAAAATGCTTTCAAACTTGTATAGTCGTCATAAAAAGCTTGATAAATCTCCTCGCCCGTCAACACCACTGCTAAAGGTAAATAGCCCCCTGTTAAACCTTTAGACAAACACAAAAAGTCAGCCGAAATATTAGCCTGTTCACAAGCAAACATGGTTCCCGTGCGCCCAAAACCTACCGCCATTTCATCAGCAATTAAATGAACATTATAATTATCACAAGCTTCTCGCAATAAGCGCAAATACACCGGATGATACATTCGCATACCACCCGCACATTGTACCAACGGTTCAACAATCACGGCAGCTATTTCATTAGCATGTTTTTCCAACAACGCCGCCATTTCTTCAAACTGCCGCCGCGCATAAGCTTCATAAGATTCGCCCTCATCAGCATAACAACCGGCTGGCGAGGGAGCTGTGAAAGTTTCCATTAACAAAGGGCCATAAGTTTCCTTATATAAGGCGACATCACCCACCGCTAACGCGCCCAAGGTTTCACCATGATAACCGTCTTGCAAAGTCATAAACTTGGTCTTCTGCGCTTGCCCTTGATTACGCCAATAATGAAAACTCATTTTCAGCGCGGCTTCTATGCCAGCAGAACCATTATCCGTATAAAAACAGCGCGTAAAATAAGACGGAGTCATCTCAATCAAACGCTCCGACAACTCAATGACTGGTTCATGACTAAAACCAGCTAATATCACATGTTCCAAACTTTCCAACTGATCACGAATAGCGGCATTAATACGGGGATTAGCATGACCTAATAAATTAACCCACCAGGAACTCACAGCATCAATATAACGTTTGCCCTCAAAATCCTCTAACCAAACTCCTTCAGCACGTCGAATCGGAATTAAGGGCAAGGTTTCATGATCTTTCATTTGAGTGCAAGGATGCCAGAGCACCGATAAATCACGTTCAATGATTTTAGAATTAAGCATTTTCACAGTTCAATTTTTTTCATCTTGAAGCAAATCTGGTTGCAGTTTATCCTTATAAAAAACAGCTTAACGTTCTAACGAATAACGCAAATCAACGCCACTTTCGGTACCAAGTCGG
>JAUXCJ010000054.1 GCA_030618965.1 Thiomargarita sp. | reverse complement strand
GATAGTTGTATGTGTGGATATTATGGCTTTGCTTGTCATAGTAGTTTATTAGGTATTTTTTTTATTCCACTGGCAAATTTTCGGACTGTGATTTTGGTGATAGGCTATCTGTCTGAACCTTGATTCTCAGGATTATAAGGATTTACAGGATTAAAAAAAATCTATCTTTGTCTTTAAATCCTGTAAATCCTTTAAATCCTATAAAATCAAGGTTCAGACAATTTACATCTAATCCTGCAATTTCCCCTGAATAAATTCAATCACTTTATCAATAGGCACTTGTTGTGCTTTGTCATCAGTTCGCCCTTTGTATTCAATCTCCCCATTATCCAATCCACGTTCTCCTACCACTAAGCGGTGAGGTATGCCTATCAGTTCCGCGTTTGCAAACATGACACCTGGGCGTTCTCGGCGATCATCTAGTAATACATCTATGCCCGCTGTTTGTAGTTGTTGATACAATGTTTCTGTGGCATCGCGTAATCGTTGCGATTTGTGCATACTCATGGGCAACAGTGCTACGGTGAAGGGAGCTATGGCTTGTGGCCAAATTATGCCATGTTTATCATGGTTTTGTTCAATGGCAGCCGCTACGAGGCGGGATACGCCGATGCCATAGCAGCCCATTGTTAATGTCGTCGCTTTGCCTTGTTCGTCTAGTACTGTCGCTTGCATGGCTTTGCTGTATTTTTGGCCTAATTGGAATATGTGCCCGACTTCTATGCCACGCGCTATGTCTAAAATGCCGTTGCCATCTGGGCTAGGATCGCCGATTTCGACGTTACGCAAATCAACGATTTCACCTTCTGAACAATCACGTCCCCAATTTACACCTGTTAGGTGGTATCCATCTTTATTAGCTCCACATACAAAATCGGCTAAATGAGCAGCACTATGATCTACTAAAATTGGTAAATTCAAATTTACTGGTCCAATTGAGCCAACGTCGCAGCCGATGGTTTGGCGAATCTCAGCGGGATCTGCAAAAGTCAAGGGGCTGGCGACTAAAGGAAATTTGGCCGCTTTAATTGCATTGAGGCTGTGATCGCCGCGTAATACGAGTGCTACTAAGCCATTTTCTTCGCCTTTTACTATCAGCGTTTTGACGCATTGGGTGGATTTGACGTTTAAAAATTTGCTGAGTTCTTCTATAGTATGTTGATTTGGTGTTTCGACCATTTTCATGGTTTCAGTGGCTTCAGGGCGTTTGCCTTCGGGTGGCAAGGCGGCGGCCATTTCGACATTGGCGGCATAGTCGCCCGTTGTACTATAGGCAATCGCGTCTTCTCCCGAATCTGCTAAAACGTGAAATTCATGCGAGCCACTACCACCGATATTGCCCGTGTCAGCCAATACTGAACGAAAATTTAAGCATAAGCGTTTGAAAATATTGGTGTATGTGTTAAACATAACATCGTAGGTTTCTTGCAAAGAGCTTTGATTTAAATGAAAGGAGTAGGCATCTTTCATTAAAAATTCACGCGCTCGCATTATGCCAAAGCGGGGACGAATTTCGTCGCGGAATTTGGTTTGAATTTGGTAAAAATTGGCAGGTAGTTGTTTATAACTGCGAATTTCGCGGCTGATTAGGTTGGTAATGATTTCTTCATGAGTTGGCCCAAAGCAAAATTCTCGATCATGCCGATCTTTTAAACGCAAGAGTTCTGGGCCGTACTGCTCCCAACGTCCTGATTCTTGCCAGAGTTCGGCAGGTTGTATAGCAGGCATTAGTAGCTCTTGTGCCCCGGATTTGTCCATTTCTTCACGGACAATATTTTCTATTTTGCGTAAAACGCGCAAGCCGAGTGGTAGCCATGTGTATAATCCAGCGGAGAGTTTGCGTATCATACCTGCCCGTAGCATGAGTTGGTGACTAATAACCTCGGCAGTTGCTGGTGTTTCTTTGAGTGTTGGGAGTAAAAAACGGCTAAGACGCATGATTTTATTCTCTTAGTTTGTTGTGTTTAAATCTCATTTTTTAATGATAGAATATTATAAAACAACTATATTGTCTGAACCTTGATTATAAGGATTAATAAGGATAAAAAGGATAAAATCTTTCTTAAAAAAATCCTTTAAATCCTTTAAATCCTTTAAAATCAAGGTTCAGACAAAAAATCAGGAAAATATTAACTAAAAATGACAGCCACAAATCCCTTTAGTAATAGTCGCGTCGATACGCCTTTTCAAAACCATAGTGATTTAAAAGAAATTTTCTCTGAGGAGTTTGAAAGATTAAAGTCTGTAATAACAGATATTAAGAATGATAAAGAAAATTATCAAAGTCAGGGAGCCATTGTTATTGGTGAACCGGGCACGGGTAAAACCCATTTGATGATGAGATTGGCAAAAGATCGTTTAGAACACAATCGCTTACTGTTTATCAGACAGCCGAATAATCTCAGTTCGGTTTTATTCCATATTTATAGCCGAGTTTTAGAATCTTTTGTCGAAAAAGTGCCGAATAGTCCTTATTCTCAATTAGAGCATCTTCTCGCTACCAGTTTTTATCATATTATTCAAGAGACTTTTGCTAATTCCCAAAAATCTGGAAGTATTTTTGATTATTTCAGAAAAGTGACTGATAAGGATAGATTTTTGTTAAAAGTTCTCTCAGAAAATCCGCTTAATATTTATGAAAAATTAGGCGAGGAGGGAGCACGTAATAAGCGTGAATATTGGCAACGTATTGAAGTACTTTTGGAAAATTGGTGGAAACGCCATTATGGTGATGCTGGCTATTCATCCGCCATTTTAAAAGGTATTATCAAATTTTGTAGTTATTCTGATCCTAATAAGAAGAAATTGGTGGGTAAATGGCTATCGGGTAATGAACTAGAAGAGTATGAATCTAAAAGTATCGGTTTAAAAAGTTGGAAAGAAGAGGGCAGTAAAGAAGCATTTTCATTGGATGCCATGAGGGTTTTTGGTAAGTTGTCAATGATGGATGAGCCTTTGATTATTATATTTGATCAACTTGAAGGATTGGGGCTTGAATATAATAAACCCTTGCTCCAAAGCTTTGGTGATGCGATTAAGGAATTGTTTACTTATGTTCCTAATAGCTTGATTATTTTAAATTTATTTGACAACAGATGGGAATATTTTAAGGATTTCTTTGATAATTCTGTTATAGGCAGACTGTCTCAATGTCAAATTATCCTAAATAAGCCTATTAATGAGCAATTAAAAAAGATATTAATCCTCAAAGCTAAAGCACATGACGTTGATATAGAAAAACTGTTTTCTGATGATGATGTGCAAGATATTTTAAATCAGAGTTCTATTAGAGAAGTCTTAAATCGGGCTTCACATTATTACCGCTTTAGAACGCAAGGAGTTCCCTTACCCGCAGTTCGCAAGGTCAAAAGTTTTGAGGATGATGTAAAAGATCAATTAGCTTCCATCAAAAATCAACTGAATGTATCGAATTTTGAATCGGAAGTTTTTGGCGTACTCAAAACCATTTTGAGTGAAATAGAAGGCTTGAAACAAAACGTCGTTGGAAAAATGGCAAAGATACCAGAACCGCCTCCACAAGTTGCTAAAAAAGCCATGCCACCGTCAGTGGTGCTTGAAGATAAAAGTCCTCTGGTGAGTAGTCTGATTATAGACTATATAGATAAAGAAAAAGCTCTATTTGAACAGGATTATGACAAACTCGTTGTGATTAGTGATAGTGATGATATTGGTAAAGTCTTAGCTGTGACTGAAGCTTTTAATAGTTTTTTGAAAAATATAGAGATTGATCGCTTAAAGCTAGGCAAAAGAAAGTTACCGGAACATTATTTAATCAAAACACGAGCACAGTCTTTTGTCGTCGGATTTGCACATAGTAGCGAACTGGGATTTCCTGCTAGGATCAAGAATTTTAATGAACTGGTGATAAAATATCCCAATATACACTTTACCCTGTTTAGAGATGTCAGAGAAACTACAATCAAGGGCAAAGTGGGCAGGGCAGAAATAGACAAATTGAAACAGGCTGTGAATGGTCAATTTATTTATATGGATAAAGATGACAGATTCAATTTTGAAGTTATTTATAAGCTTATTGTTGATATTCAAAATAGAGATTTTGAAGTCGATTTAGAAGTGGCTATGAAAACCTTAATATCTTTGATGAGTCATCATTGGTTGGTTAGAATGTTTAAATAGCCAAAAAGGGCAACCACAGGGGGATTGCCCTTTTTGGCTACTATGATAATACAATACGAAACCCAACATTATCATACTTAGTAACAGGCAATTTACGATAGCGATAAGCACTACGGCAGGGTCTTGGAAAATAAACCCACGAGCCTCCACGTAATACACGCCTTAAAGTATCCCCCCCATGTTCCCAAACACGGCTATCAGGCCGTGCTCCCTTATAATTCTTATACCAAGGATCAGCACACCATTCTAAAACATTGCCGTGCATATCATGTAGCCCAAAAGCATTCGCTGGAAAAATCCCGACATCGCTGGTTTCTTCACGATAAGTTCCTTCATTTTCAGATGCATAAGCTGGACAGGAGCAATTATAGTTAACCAACTCGGTAGAAATAGTATCGCCAAAGTAAAAGGGCGTATTAGTTCCAGCGCGACAAGCATATTCCCATTCTGCTTCGCTCGGCAAGTGATAATCTTTTTCTGTAATTTTAGAAACTTGCTTACAAAATTCTACCGCTTCATGCCATGATATAAACTCAACAGGACGATTTTCGCCCTTAAAATTAGAAGGATTATTTCCCATGACTGCTTGCCATTGTGTTTGAGTAATGGGATATTTGCTCATATAAAAGGGTGTTATTGTGACTTGGTGTTGAGGGCGTTCATCCTCATATTGCCCCTTTTCATTTTCGAGGCTTCCCATCAAAAATGTACCTGCTGGAATATAAACCATTTCAAGAGGAACATTATTGATCAATTCTGTGATTTGATAGGCACTATTAGTACAACGTTCTATGACTTTTCCCCAAGCATCTACAGTAACTGTTTTAAATTGAAACCGTTCTCCATACTTGGAGCCTTTTGTTGTTAGTCCAGTTTCTGGAAACCATAAATCATAATGGCAATTAAATAACTTGGGTAAAGTACTGGATGTTTGCCAACCAAGAAATGGGGTTTCATTATGATGAAATAAGATCGGCAGCATATCTGAATTACTGGACTCGGTAACGATATTGAAGGGGCGAACATCAAGCAAGGCATCCCAAGGATTATTTGAGAATGCTTGTTGCATTTTTTCAGGTGTTAAAATCATAGCTGAGGAGAGAATTTCTTCCCCCAAAGCTTGTTGCACAGGCTCCAAACTTTCTCTTATTTCACGTAAATCATCCACATATTGTTGCTCGCGTTTAGTCACATCTTGCAAAACATGTAAATTGGGTGCATATAAAATATTATCTGATAATCGTTCTATTTGTGAACTATCCTGATTAAATTGTTTGATTTTATCGCCCTTGAAGATAGTACTGACATTTTTATAAACGTCGATGCCAATACTAATCCCTTGTCCAATATTAATTATATGGTCTAAATACATGGTTTTTTATATGGTTTTTTATAAGAAATTTGATGTTATTTTAAATGAGTTTTTTAGATTTTCCAATCCCCCTCCCAGCGGGAGGGGGTTAGGGGTAGGGCAACTATAATTCGTCTATCATATCTATAAATCCACAAGGGCATTCAGTGGCACACAGCCCACAACCTTTACAATAATCATAATCAAAAACATAGTGGGAACCATCCGTCGCCAATTCTTTAGTTTTAAGAACGGCTGAATCAGGACAAAGTGTCCAACAATTATCACAAGCTAAACAATTTCCACAAGAAAAGCAGCGTTGACTTTCCTGTGCAATTAAGGGTGCTGTTAAAGTTGTGGTGATTTCCTCCTCCCCAATGCGCTGTTTAACGGGGAGTCTTGGCTCTTGAACACGAGGCGCGTGTTCATAATAGTGCATATTGAGTTTGTCAAACTGAATGGGGGTAATATCTGTTGCTGAAGCGCGTAATGCAGTATGAATCGCCTCAGCAGCCCGTCGTCCATCACCAACAGCGGCGGTGACAGTACCCGCATTAGGGGTGACATCTCCACCGGCGTAAATACCCGGATGTCCGACAATTTCTCCCCATTGATCAATTTGTAAATGGCTACGATTGCCGGCTAAGTTTTCTATGCCAGTAGGTTCAATTACTTGCCCCACAGCGGGTATGACTTGTTCAACATTCAAAATAGTTTCAGTGCCCTCAAAAGCTGTCCGTTTGAGTTTGCCGCTGGGCTGCATGAGTTTTTTCATGTGTACCATTTCAACACCGATGACACGCTCACCTCGTAAAATCAGACGGCGAATGCCCCGATATTCATGGATAATCACGCCTTCTTCTAAGGCTTCATGCACTTCACGAGGAATGGCTGGCATAGCCTCTTCAACGGGGATACCGGGCTTTGGTATCGGTTTATGAGAAATAAGATGCACTTCTGGTACACCAGCTCGCTTCATCACACGCGCCATATCAACAGCGGTATTACCTGCGCCAATGATTGCAACACTTTTCGATATCGGGACTGCACCAATGTCTATCCAGTTTTTGAGCAGTTCAAAGCCGGCGTGTAAATCGCGTGGCACAACGCCATCTATGCTCCATTCAACACTACGTTGTGCGCCGAGTGCGAGAAAGACGGCTTTATATTGTGCTTGTAGTTCATTAAGATGCATATCCCGTCCTAAACGGGTGTGTGCTTGAAAAGTGATGCCATCTAGTGCCAGAATACGTTCCAGTTCGGCATCAAGTATTGAGCGTGGTAAACGGTAAGGCGGTAATGCTGTGCGTAAAGTACCACCCGCCTCAGTGTGTTCATCGAAAATCATGGCACGAAATCCGCGTTTGACAAGATGATAGGCGGCTGAGATGCCCGCAGGACCCGCTCCAATAATAGCTATTTCAGGGGCAG
>JAUXCJ010000225.1 GCA_030618965.1 Thiomargarita sp. | reverse complement strand
GCAAGACAAAGCCTTGATAAATCGGATCTTCAATCATCTCATCAGGGGAGGGTTTCCTGAACAAATCCGAAATCCGAAATTGAAAACCGGATAAAACCTGAGATTGAATAATTTCTCCCGGAGCACGCTTGATGGGAACATAGAGTCCCCGCGCATTGAGACGATAAAATTCCATGGGACTGCCATGACCATATAAAATGTAATATTCTTTAACCCCTGCGGCGGCATATTCGGCTTTTTTCGTGATTGTGTCCCGATTTCTCTCTTGTGCGGAGGAGTCTGATAAGGCTTCTATGCACAAGTCAAAGCTACCCTTATAAGTCATCTCATGATTATAAAGTGGCACAGGATTGTCATGGCGCACTACAGCTAAATCTGGTTTGCGAATAGTAGTTTTTTGAGGTAATACGAGGCGAAAACCCATTTCTAGCCCAGTTAATTCCGCTATTGGATTAACTTGAAGATAATAGCCCATGAGTTCAAGAAACCACTTATACATTAAATAAGTCATCAAATCCGACACTGGTTTTTCCTCCAAATAACCATTATTCCATTCATAACTCCTATCCGCTTCATTATAATAAGTTTCCCAATATTCGGTTTCGGTGATTGGCTGTTTGAGGATATCATAACCGCTTGGGGCTTGAGAGCCTTTTCGGTTTAAGGCGTGTAATCTTGTCATTTTTCGGTCTCCAATATGAACCAATCAATAGACTTGTCCCTAAATAATCTGAACTGTGATTAAGGCGGTGGTGGGAACTGCTGTTAATTAAAAAACTTGATCATAGAGTGTCAGGTTCGTGTTTTTTGGTGCTTCCTTAAGCAATTTCCATTTTTGTGAAAGCTTTAACAAAAGAATACAAGTAAGCAAAAATAAAAAATCCTGCAATTATGAGGGTGGTATAAGGAACTAACCAAGCTAAAATCAGCAACACATTAACCATAGCAACAGCCAAAACAGTTTTGGCTTGACTCCTAATCATATAGGGCATTGGATACGACCAGACCATAGATATTGCGTTTATTAGGAATACAATAATTAACAATAAAGCTGGGTCAAAACCAAATAATTTGGCTAATAAGAGCGTAAATAATACATGGCGAATTAGTTCGTTTGTGGGTGAGCCAGTTCCATCAGAAGAAGTAACTCTGGAAACAACACGAATCAAGATTGCAGTAATGGCAATTAAACTAATGAAACCACAAATAAAACCATAATGCATTCCAATAACCATAACAAACAACGTATGGGCAACGGCATCGCAAACATTGTCCAAATTCGCACCAAAATCACTCTTGAGTCCTAATTTAGTAGCCAGTATACCATCCAAATCATCCATAATATTATTATAAATAATCAGAGGAATTATATATTGATAGCCGTTATCAACAAAAAGCAATGCCAGTGGCAGGATACCTAGTATAGAAACGATATTGGGTATATTTTTATATACAACTTTTCCAAAAGGTTTAAGCATAATTGAGTACTGTCATTGTTGCACCTTAAGAGTTGCTTGCGCGAAGTAAAAAAAATGAATTTGTCAACTCAGGAAAAGTAGAATTGAAAACAGCAGGAACACGGGTAATCCAAGGGTTACCAAGTCTTAACCCCCAATAAAGCAATCGCCCGATAATAGGAATGGCTTGCAGCGGTTTAGGAGTGATTTTTTGCCATTTTTTCATAGATTCACAACCCATCTGCAAAAGATTGTATGGCAAATTTGCTTCAGTTTTAACCAACTTAAGATTACATTTTTCAAAAATATTCGTGTAGGTTTGTACCGAACGATAAACTGCTTGGTATGCACCCTCTCTGATAACAGTTCCCTCACGCACCGTCGTTTCACGGCATAAGATAATCCCGCCTGTTTCCAGAAACGGAATGAGTTTGCACAACAGAGCAATAACATCGTGTTCATTAAGATACATGAGCAGTCCACCTAAAAATACCATTGAATAGCTTTCTTCCGGCTCAAATAAAAGCACATCACCTTGCACCGGATTCACGTTTGGGTATGTGGAACATCGTTGCAGCATAGCTTCAAACAAAGGAGGACTTGCCTCTACCGCAGTAACTTTGGTAAATTGGCGAGCAAAATATTCCGTCCAATAACCAATACCGCAACCTAAATCTAACAAGCTGTGATAATTTATTCCTTGATCTTGCATGAGTTGCTTGACAATCCGGCATTCAGCTTCAAAACGAAATTGTCCAGCACTGGAAGGAAAGCCAAATCCATCCATCATGTAGGGACCTAAGATAGATGGAGTAGCATTATGCCAATAGTGATTGATTTTTTTATAATTTACCTTGACCGATGATTGTTGTTTCATTGGTTCGCATAAATTCCAGAGTTGCTTATATCTTGGATAACCCTGTGATGTTGATTGCTATTGTTTAAAAACATCCGCTCACACGCATGTAAGTCTTCCACGGTGTCAATTTCATACCAACGTTCCTTCTCAAACCAAATAGGTTGTAAATTAAGACTGCCATCAGCGATCATTTCCGCAAAAACTGTTTCATAATAGTCATTTACCTTTCCAGCAGAAATAAACTGATCCAAGCGTTTAGCAACCAGTTTCCAAGTTTGTAGTGAAAAACTGTAAATATTGACCGTTTTGTAGGTAATATTGTGCTTATTGATTGAGCAAGGGTTAAGATTAAACGCAGTTATACTGTTGTGTGGTATATCACGGTTAGCAGTAATTGTTGTGCCATTCATCCATGGCAAAATATTCGATACAGCAATTCTGTCGGGATAAAGCATATTTTTCAGCAGGGAGGGAGCAAAAATAAGGTCACTTTCAAACAACAGAAAGGGGGATTGAATTTTATTCCGTGCCATCCAAAGCGAATAGATGTTATTAGTTGTTCTGTACTCTGGACTGACAATGTACTCAATAGTAAGGTTTCCCGCTATCTTATCCAGAAATTGTCGGAGATTTTGTTCCAAATAGCCTACAACCACAATTAAACGTTGAAAATTATGCAGGTGAAGGCTATGAACTAAGTGAGCTAAAATTTCCTTTTCATTAACTTTAGTTAGGCATTTAGGCATATCATTGGTTAAAGGCTGTAAACGGTGTCCAATACCTGCGGCAAGCAATAAAGCTGTAGTGATTTTTTCGTTGTGGTGAGTTTGATGCATCTGGTTCCTCATTTGAGAGTAAAGTATAGCTATGTATTTTCAGTATTTTATATTATTACGTTATTTTCAAGTGGAATTATAACACTGTTTTAAAAAATCTGTCAATATAGAAAAATTAAAGTTGCCAACACCAACAGAGTGGAAAACATCAAGCCAAAAACAATCAAGATGGCTAAGGATTGTTGCCAGCTCATGGAATCATTTTGAATGATTTCGTATCGACTGTTTCTCCCGTGCCACTTCAACAAGTTCTAGCGAGTGTTTCCATGAATCTTTACTAAATTTAATGAAATCGACTATCAGTTCTTTTTTGGGCAACAAGGGTTCTCCAATCATAGGTTGACCAACAGCTAATTCGTATTTTGATAATAAGTGTATATATTCTCTGCATTTTTCTACTGGTATTATAATTGGAGGCAAACCAGAATTGATAACTGGAATGTTGGCAACTAACCTTGCGATACGTCCATTACCATCAAAAAAGGGGTGAATTCTAACAAAGGAGATATGAATTTCAGCATAAGCGGTTAATGCCTGATTGCGGTCTAATTTCTCTTTGGAAAAACCATTAATCATTTCAAACCAGTTGTCCATCAATGCGGCTACGGCATTGGAGGCGGCATATTCTAAAAATATCTGCTGTTGATCGTCTGTTATAGCGGTGGTTCCATTGGGTTCAACTTTCCAATTTCGGCAGTCTCACCTAAAGACAGTGTGTTACCTTCAATCGCCGTTGAGGTATGCGTCCAAAGATTGCGTAGTTGTCTTATTAATGACTGCTTTAAGTCATCATCAAGACCCTGCAATAAATCCAAGTTTTTCATTTTATAATCCCTAGCTCATTTGAACTATGATTTTTGTGATTAACTGATGTTACGCAGCTTGTTTTCAATCCCGAATAACTACAAGGATTGCTTTTAATAAAGGATAAGGCAAAATCTAAATAAAAATGGGGTTTTATCCATTCGAGGATAAAGTT
>JAUXCJ010000396.1 GCA_030618965.1 Thiomargarita sp. | reverse complement strand
CGTATTGAAATAGGGTCGGATAATGGAGTTGATGCACTCCACCAGCGCTGAACTCTGGACGATTTTATCCAGTCTGGAGTAGATCTCTTTTTGATAACTCATGGACTCATCCTCATCCTCATCCTCATCCTCATCTTGATGCAGACCCTCGGCGATTTCCAGGCAGAATTGCTCGCGTTCCTGCGCTATCCTTTTTTCACGGAACAGTTTCGTGGCACTTTATTAACAGCGGAGAATCAACTGAATAGGCATATTGATGGAATTACTGGTGCCACTTTATCAGTGCGAGCATTAAAAAAATTAGCTCGGCTGAGCCTATATTTACATCAGCAAAGCAATAAAGGTAAAAGGTAAAAGGTAAAAAATAAAAGGTGCTAAGCTTACGCAAGTTTTTGAATCGTTGGCATCGCTATTTGGGGCTAACAGTTATATTATTTGTAATATTTTTGTCTGTTACTGGCATTTTGCTAAATCATACTGAAGAGTTACAACTGGCAAAACGCTATGTACAATCAGAATGGATTTTGAAATGGTATGGTATTGAGACACCTCAAATTGAGGCAGCTTTTCCGTTAGAAATGGAAAATGGGCAATCTTGGTTAAGTGCTATTAATAATAAACTCTATATTAATCAAAATATTATAATTGGTAATTATGATGATTTGCGCGGTGCTGTGGCGATGTTAGATGGGTTTATTGTGGTATTGGTTGGTGAAAAAATTTTGTTACTAATGCCAAATGGGGAATTGGTGGAAGAGTTGAGTTTGTCACAAGGATTACCTGCGGGAATTACTGCACTAGGTTTAACTAAAGAGCAACAACTACGGGTGCAGACACCAAATGGATTATATAAGCCAGATAATGAATTTATTAATTGGGAGAAATTACCAGATAATGCTGAGCAAAACCAAGTTCGATGGATTTTGCCACAATCCCTACCTGAAAGTTTGCAACAAGCTATTACAACACAAGTGCGTACACAAATTTTGCCAATTGAACGGGTGTTATTAGATTTACATAGTGGGCGTTTGCTAAGCGTGTATCTGATGGATGCGGTGGCTATCCTACTTATTATTTTAGCAATAACTGGTTTTTTCTTGTGGTTGCGGCAATGGCGCAGAACATAAAAATATATGGAAGATTTTAATAAACTCACACGGAGAGCAGTAAATTAATTTGATGGATAGTTGACATGAATACCACATTATTGTAGTGAGTTTGCAACATATAAATTTTAAATTTAACTAATCAAATAACAAATTAAAGGACTGATAAATTGAAATCAAAATCCTTTGTCATAGCGGCTGGTTTTATCGGATTGCTTGGCAGTAACTTATCTATGGCTACTGAGGAATATCAATTTTTAACCGGTGTTACCATTAGTGGACTTCTTCAAGTGGAAGCCCGCTTTAATGATGGTTATGGTGGGAAAGATGCGAGTGATTTTGCTATAGATGAGTTGAACATAGGGATAGAGGCGAAGGTACATAAGTTTGCTAAGGCAAAGATTTCATTACTTTATGAGCAAGACGTAACTGACCTAGAAATTGATGAGGCTTTCCTGACTTTGGGTAAAGAGGGGTCGCCGATTTTTCTGACTGTTGGACAACAGTATGTGGCGTTTGGTAATTTTGAAACGCATATGATTTCTGATTCCCTGACATTAGAAATAGGCGAAGCGCGGGAAACTGCATTGCAAGCGAATGTCGAATATGATGGGTTTTATGGCTCCATCTTTGCTTTTAATGGCGACACTCAAGAGAATCCAATAGGGGGAACCGGAGAAAATAAAATTGATCACTATGGTTTAAATATTGGTTTAGCTGCTGAAACTAAGACTTTTGGTTATGATGTTGGGTTGAGCTATATTAATGACATTGGTGATTCAGATGGTGTAACTGGGGCATTAGGAGGGGAAACAGTAGCAGCAGCACTTCCTGATTATCAGTATGTGAATGCATTAGGCACACACGTCCTTTTAAATATGGGGCAGTTCAGTTTTATTGGTGAATATATTGGGGCTTTGGGAAGTTTTAATGTGGGACATCTCAACTTTAATAATCAAGGGGCTGTGCTACAAGCATGGAATACTGAACTGGGTTATAGCTTGAATATGTTTGGTAAAAAAGCAAGTTTAGCCTTGGGTTATCAAGGAACTAAAGAAGCCTTGGCTCTAGGGTTGCCAAAAAATCGTTATTTAGTCGGTTTGTCGATGGGAATTTATGATAATACGACTGTTTCTTTTGAATATGCCCATGAGCAGGATTATAATATAGACGAAACTGCAAATGGTGCTGCGGGAACTGGTAATGAGCAGGATAGGCTAACATTGCAGTTAGCACTTGAATTTTAATTAGAATTGTCCCTTCTCCCTCCCCCTAGCCCCCTCCCGCTGGGAAGGGGAACTGACACCCATGAATATCCTAGCTTTTTTAGTTCCCCCTCCCAGCGGGAGGGGGCTAGGGGGAGGGAGAAATGCTTATTTACGGACAAGTCTATTCTTTAAGTTTTCTCTTTTTGTACAGAACAAGTCGAAATACCAAAGGGTAGATAACCAGGGCAAAAACCGAAGACTGCTGTAAAGATAGGTACCAGTCCAATCGCACCCCAATAACTTTGGTAATAAAAGCCCGCCCCAACTATAGCGACACCGATGATAACTCGAAATATTCTATCAATTGTTCCGACATTAACTTTCATGATCGTTTCTTTTCCTGGTTTTTTTTAAAAATAGCCATCTTTAAATATGATAACAAGTTAAAATAATTCAACCAGCTTGAATTAT
>JAUXCJ010000194.1 GCA_030618965.1 Thiomargarita sp. | reverse complement strand
CGCTGGTCATGCAACACTGTTTAGAACAGTATCAGAGCATAATGAAATATTTCACCCCCTGTCAAAAGGCATGATGCGTATTCAGCAACAATTAAAACAGGCATTTGACCCCAACAGAATTTTTAATTCGGGACGACTATATCAAGAACTTTAAATGCAAACCAATATAACTGCAAAATATCGCCAAACTGTCGAAGGACAAACAGCAGAATCCATTTTACGTTCTTGCGTACATTGTGGTTTTTGCACCGCCACCTGCCCAACTTATCAACTATTAGGCGATGAACTAGACGGACCTCGTGGTCGGATTTACTTAATAAAACAAATATTGGAAGGCAACAGCGTCACTGAAAAAACCCAAATTCACCTCGACCGTTGCCTCACTTGCCGCGCTTGTGAAACTACCTGTCCATCAGGAGTGCGTTATGGCGTTTTGATTGAGATTGGACGCAGGATTGTCGAGCGTAAAATCCCCCGCAAACCCTTAGTTGCTTTCAAACGCAAACTCTTACGCACAATCCTTCCTCATCCCCGACGTTTTGCACTCTTACTGAAATTAGGCCAAACCATCAAACCCTTATTGCCTGACTCACTGAAACGCAAAATACCCCTTTCCCAGAAAGCAACCCAATGGCCTCAAACCAATTTACCCCGCAAAATGCTAATTTTAGAAGGCTGCGCTCAAAGCGTCGTTACCGCAAACACCAATGCAGCAACAGCGCGAGTGCTACATAAACTCGGCATTCAACTCCTCACAGCACCAAAAGCTGGCTGCTGTGGCGCGGTAAGCTACCACCTCGCGGCAGAAGAAGAAGGACTAAACTTTATGCGCCAAAATATTGATGCTTGGTGGCCTTATATAGAAACACAAGAAATAGAAGCGATTGTGATAACAGCCAGTGGTTGCGGAACAATGGTGAAAGACTATGGAGAATTACTCAAAGATGACCAAAACTATGCCGAAAAAGCCAAACAAATTTCACAATATGCCAAAGATATAGGTGAAATACTAGATAAAGAAACCTTAACCCAATTCAACACAACTAAATCTCAAAAAATCTCATTCCATAATCCCTGCACATTACAGCATGGACAAAAATTAAATACAGTGGTAGAGACTATTTTAAAGCGAATCGGTTTTGAACTTTTGCCTATTTCTGACTCACACTTATGCTGCGGCTCTGCCGGAACTTACTCCATTCTCCAACCAGAACTATCACAACAACTACTCACCAATAAACTGCACTCACTACAAAAAGACTCCCCTGATGTGATTGTAACTGCGAATATTGGTTGCCAAATGCATTTAGCGACTCGGGCGGATGTTGCTGTAAAACATTGGATTGAGTTGGTTGATGAAAATGAATAAATTGATAAATCAGGAAAAGTATTGGGATAAGTACTGAAGCATAAGTTTTGTAGTATATTGGAGTTCAAAGCGAAGCTTTGTAAATGGGCTAACAAAGCTTCGCTTTGAACTCCAATATACTTGATAATTTGTGGTTCCGCTTGGAGTGCAAGGTAAACCTTGTACTCCGACACAAAAATCACAGTTTCCACTCTAAATTATTTTCTAATAATGTTACATTTTTTTTAGTTAAGCATAAACAAGTACGATTATAGCCTTCTTTCTGTGCAGTTCGTAGGGCAGATTCTGCATCTGAAATAAGGCTGGTTATTGTCGTTTCAGCAATACCTTGTGAGAAGGCTAAACCAATACTGATAGTTATGGCTAAACCGTCTGGTTTATATCCCATTATTTGAATTCGTAGTTTTTCTGCAATTTCTTTACCTTTTTCAATATTACATTTAGGTACTAAAAGACTAAATGTTTTACCACCTAAGCGGGCAACAATAACTTCCTTGGGGAATGATTCAGTTAGGTAGTGCCCGATCAAATGTAGTATGTGATCACCTTTTATTGTTCCATGTGTTCGATTGATTTTTTCTAAATGATCAATATCAAGCATTATTAAACAAACATTTTGATACTGGCTAATAAAGGCTTTTCCCTTTTCAAGGAAAAATTGTTTACTATAGGTGCCTGTCAAACTGTCTGATGTTTGTAATTGATAAATAGTCCGATAATAGCGTTTGAGTAGGATGTATTGGTGTTTTATCAATAATAATAATTTGACTTTAGCGATTAATCTTTCTTCAAGCACAGGTTTGGTGATTAAATCATTGGCTCCCGCTCGGAAAAGTTCCACTTGATGATCTATATCGTCATCAATCGTCATTACTAAGACAGGCATTTCTTGGATGGAGTAATGTAGCCGGTTGCGGATCGCATATAATAAGTCGCCTCCTGTCATTTTTCCTTCAAGGACAAAATCAGTCAATACAATGTCAATTTTTTTATTGATTTGATTGTTATAGTGGCCACTTTTTTTCAACAGTGCGAGTGCTTGTTCTCCAGTGCTGACATGGGTAACATGCATACCCTGTTTTTTTAAAATGGTTCTGGTGGTGTCTGCAGCGGTTAAACTACCTTCGACATATAGTATGCGCCCTACTTGCCCTGAATGTCGTTGTAAAACATCTTT
This sequence comes from Thiomargarita sp., assembly GCA_030618965.1. GTDB lineage: Bacteria > Pseudomonadota > Gammaproteobacteria > Beggiatoales > Beggiatoaceae > JAUXCJ01. The sequence goes on along the minus strand of JAUXCJ010000194.1, from coordinate 1,924 downwards.
GATAAATTCAATAAAACGTTTGTAACCCAATGATTTATTGTAATAATCAGTCACGCCGGCTGAAAAACCTTCACGTAGTATGCGCCCATCAGCATCGCTAGAGACAATAATCACAGGGGTGAGATGCTGTTTCTCACTTTGGCGAATTTTACGACATAATGCGAATCCGTCTATCCCTGGTAATAATACTGAGGTGGTGATGAGATCAAATTTTTTCTTTTCTAAATACTCAATCGCTTTTTCAGCACTGTTACAGGTGACAATGGATGCATTTTTGATTTCCTGTTTTAAAATATGAGTGATAATAGACTGCACCATTTCTGAGCGATCAATTATCATGATACGATAAGCTTGATTTTTCATAGGGATGTAAATAGTTTTAATTAATTATTTTTTTAGTTGGATTTGCAGTCACCATATCTTCACAGTATTCTTTTCGAGGTTTTTTTCAAAAAAAAAACTTTATCTGGGATTTTTTTAATTAACTTTGTTTAATATAACACGTTTTATTATAAGATTATGCACATACATATTTTAGGAATTTGTGGCACTTTTATGGCAGGTATCGCAGTGCTTGCCAAACAGTTAGGGCATACTGTGACAGGATCGGATGCGGCGACTTATCCGCCCATGAGTACGCAATTGGAGGAGTTAGGGGTTGAATTATTTTCTGGTTATTCCGCTGACAATTTGAAACAGCGGCCAGATTGTGTGGTGATCGGCAATGTGTTATCGCGCGGTAATCCAGAGGTTGAGGCGGTCTTTAATCAGGGATTGCCCTATATTTCGGGTGCTCAATGGTTGGCAGAGAATGTTTTAGCAAAACGTTGGGTTTTGGCTGTTTCTGGAACACATGGAAAAACCAGCAGTTCTAGTATGTTGGCTTGGATTTTAGAAGATTCCGACTTATCACCAGGGTTTTTAATCGGCGGTTTGCCAGAAAATTTTGGCGTGTCAGCCCGTTTGGGGGATAGTTTGTTTTTTGTCGTGGAAGCTGATGAGTATGATACCGCTTTTTTTGATAAGCGTTCTAAGTTTGTCCATTATCGCCCGCGTACTTTATTGTTGAATAATCTGGAATTTGATCACGCTGATATTTTTCCTGATTTGGCGGCAATTCAACGCCAGTTCCATTATTTAGTACGCACAGTTCCCGGTAATGGTTTGATTGTTTATAAGTTTGGTGAAACTGCGATTGATGAAGTATTCAAACAGGGCTGTTGGACACCAGGAGAAACAATTGGTGGTGATTGGACAGCAAAAGCTTTGTGCGATGATCATAGTCATTTTGAGGTTTCCTATGACAATAAAGTTGTGGGAGAGGTGAACTGGGATTTAATTGGAGAATATAATGTTGAAAATGCCTTGGGAGCTATTGCCTGCGCCCATCATGCCGGCGTGTCTATCAATCATGCCTGTGAGGCATTGGGTAAATTTCGTAGTGTTAAGCGACGCTTAGAGTTACGGGGGGTAGTCAAAGGTATTGAACTGTATGATGATTTTGCCCATCATCCTACAGCCATTGCAGGCACAATTAAAGCTTTACGACAACACAAAAAGAATCAAAGAATTATTGCAGTACTTGAGCCGCGTTCTAATACGATGCGTATGGGCATCCATAAAAAGGCGCTGCTTTCTGCTTTAAAGGGTGCTGATGTGGTGTTGTTATATCAACCTGCCGATATGAACTGGTCATTATTTAAAATATCTAATTTATTGAAAGATAGTAAATTATTTAATGATGTGGAAGATATAATTAAACATTTGGTTGCCAACACAGCCAGCGGCGATCAGATTTTGATTATGAGTAATGGGGGATTTGAGAATATTCATAATCGTTTATTAACGGCGTTGGCTGCATAAAGAGTCGTCCCCACCACCTTGACAGTATAGACGCACAAAAGTGCGTCTACCTAAAAAAAAT
>JAUXCJ010000075.1 GCA_030618965.1 Thiomargarita sp. | reverse complement strand
TGCGTAAGTCCTAATTTTATTCTAATTGTCTAACTCCTTTTGAACAACTAACTAATATTTACCTCCTTATTCTCCACAACTAAAATCTTATTGAGATTTTCTGTCGGTTTATTTTCAGAATTCTCCACAACTAAAATCTTATTGAGATTTTCTGTCGGTTCAGTTTCAGAAATCCTATCATTTCCATAAATCCTAAAAAATATCGCATACAACACTGGCACAATAGTTAAAGTCAGCACTGTGGCAAAGCTAAGTCCAAACATAATAGTGACTGCCATGCTGATAAAGAAGACATCAAAGTACAAAGGAATCATCCCCAGTACAGTAGTAATTGCAGCCATTGTTACCGGACGCAATCTACTTACTGAGGAATCCAAAATTGCCTCAAATGGAATTTTGCCTTCTCGAATTTCCAAGTCAATTTGATCAATCAATACAATAGCATTTTTAATCAGCATTCCCACTAAGCTTAGAAACCCCAATAACGCCATAAAACCAAAAGATTCGCCAGTCAGCAGTAGTCCTATCGCTACACCAATAATTGCTAAAGGTACGCTTAACCAAATAATCAGAGCTTGTCGTATAGCATTAAAGAGGAAAATCACGATAACCACCATCAATAAAAAAGTAATCGGCAGATTTTTACTGAGAGCTTTCTGGGCCTTGGTAGAATCTTCGTACTCACCACCCCATTCCATTTCATAGCCTAAAGGCAATTCAATAGCTTCAATCTTATCTCTAATTCGCTCAAATACTACACTAGCATTACCAACTCTTGGATCACATTCTACGGAAATAGTGCGTTTACGATTACGTCGATGAATTAAAGGATCGATCCACACCGTTTCAAAACCAGAAATAACTTGACGAACTGGTATTGATTGTTGTGCTACATCACTCCAAACATGAATAGTTTTGATATTATCTACTGCAATTCTTTCAGCTTCTGGTGGTCTGGAAATAATAGGCAGTCGCTTATTGCCTTCACGGAAAACCCCAACTTGAGAGCCAGTGAAAGCGGTTTCCAGTGCCTGACTGATATCGGCACGAGAAATACCAGCAGCCCTAGCTTGAGCATCGGCAAATTGCGGTTGTAACATTTTAACCTTTTGTCGCCAATCATCTCTAATTTCTATAGCTCCGCCATCCGCACGCATAACAGCTTGAGCTTGTTTCGATAATTGCTGCAATACAACTGGATCATGCCCACTGAAACGAACTTTAATTAATGCTCCACTACTAGGACCTAGTTTAAATTTTTGCATTTTAGGTTCTGAATCGGGAAAATTTTGAGCTAGATATTGGCGTATTTCTGGAATCAAACGCTCAATATCTTGATAATCTTTAACCGTCACTAATAGCTGTCCATAACTCTTATAATCTTTCTCTGGAGTATAAAGCAAGATAAAACGCAAGGCCCCTGAACCCACAAAAGTTGCAACTGATTCAATACTTTCCTTGTTTAATAAGAATTTCTCAATCTGTTTTAAATCCTTGCTCGTTTCTCTAATATCCGTGCCTTCTGCTCGCCAATAATTAATCAGAAATTGCGGTCTAGTTGAACTAGGAAAAAAGCTATCTTCTAATAAACTAAAACCATAAATTGATAGTAGCAATAATCCCAACATTATCATCATAGTCAACCAACGAAACCGCAGACAAGCTTGCAGAAAAAATTTATAGGATTGATACACAAAGCCACCATAAGGGTCTTTTTGTACTTTATTTGTCGCAGCTGGTTTTAGGAACATAACACATAACAAAGGAGTGATAGTAACAGCAATTACCCAACTCAGCATCAAGGAAATCAAAACTACCTGAAATAAACTTCGAGTATACTCTCCAGACGAATTTTGGGACAAACCAATCGCTGCAAAAGCCAACACTGCTATAACTGTTGCTCCCAATAATGGCCACATTGTTTGGTCTACTACTTCTTTGGCAGCTTTAATGCGATCAGTTCCCTGTTGAATTTTTATCAAAATGCCATCAGTAATTACAATTGCGTTGTCCACCAACATTCCTAGTGCAATGATTAACGCTCCCAGCGAAATTCTTTCTAAATTAATGTGATAGATGTCCATCACAATGATAGTGGCACACACGGTTAAAACTAATATCATTCCTATTAATAAACCGCTTCGCATCCCCATGAAAATTAACAACACGACAATTACGATAGCCAATGCTAATAAGAGACTTTCAACGAATCCATTCACAGATTTTTCGACAGAATCCGATTGATAGGAAATAATACCTAATTCCATACCCAATGGTGTCCGTGCCTCTAGCTCTTTCAATCTAGCTTTCATGGCTTTACCTAAAGTAACAACATTACCACCAGATGTTATGGAAATACCCATAGCTAATCCAGGTTTACCATTGAAACGTAATAACTTTTGTGGAGGTGTGATATAACCCCGACTAATAGTGGCTACATCATTGAGGTAAATCAGTTTGTTCAGCGAACCGATTAACAGCCCTCCAATTTTTTCAACCGAATCAATGCCTCCAGTTGGCTGAATTCGGATTTCTTCACTGCCAACCCACACTTCGCCTGCTGATACAACCAAATTTTGTTGTTTTAAAATTCCATAAATGCTTTCCAACGAAATGCCCAACTGTGCTATCTTGGAATTTGATATTTCTACAAAAATAGCTTCTTGTTGAGCTCCCCAAATATCTATTTTTGACACTCCTGGCACTAGCAGCAATTCTCGTCTTAAAAAATCAACATAATCTTTCAATTCCCGATACGAGAATCCTTCCCCAGTCACCGCCAAAAAAGTACCGTATACATCTCCAAAATCATCGAAAACTATGGAAGGCTGAACCCCAGGCGGTAAACGTGGCTGAACATCGCTTACCTTACGTCGTAATTCATCCCATACTTGCGGCAAAGTAGATTTATCATACTTCTCCTGTATTGTCACCGTAATAATAGACTTACCAGCTTTTGAAATTGAAACTATTCTATCTAATTGAGATATTTGTTGAATTGCAGTTTCAATTATATCGGTTACTTCTTCTTCAACTTCTGCTGGCAAAGCACCATGATAATTAGTAATTATTAAAGCATCTTTAATAGTGAATTCAGGATCTTCCAATCGCCCTAAATTATCATAAGAAAGCACTCCACCAACAAGCAATAGAAAAGTAAAGACTAAAGTTATGGTTTTTTTCTGAATGGCATATTCGGCAATATTCATTTAATACCCCTCTTCAGTCTCAAAAAGTCTGACTTCCATGCCTTCTTGTAAAAAATGCACGCCAGCAGTCACAATCCGTTCCCCACTCTTGACATTACTGAGTAATTGAATACTACCTTTAGTTAATTCACCTACCGTAATCTCACGTTTATGCACTGTCATATCATCTTGAACAATCCATACATATTGCTTGTTAAATTCAGAAAAAACCGCAGTTACTGGAGCTAAAAAAATCTGAGAATTAGAATTAGTGCGACTGGCTTTTTTAGTAATAATCATGGTTGTCGTCATGCCAGGTAAAATCCTTAAATCTTTTGGAGCTTGCATAATAAACACAGCTCGATAAGTTTGCGTTTGATGATCAGCCTCAGTCTTGAATTCTTTCAGTTTTAAAGGAAAGGTTCGGTTTTTCGCCAGCTCAAATATAGCAACAAATTGATAATTTTGATGTTGTTTAGAAGAAATTACCATTTGTTCTGGTAGATTGATAATAATCTCTAGTTTAGATATATCCTGAATGCTTAAAATTGGATCTTTGGAGTCAACATTTTGAAAATTTTTGACAAAGGTTTCCGCAATAATCCCAGAAAATGGAGCTTTCAGATAGGTATAATCAAGGGCATTTTGAGTTTCTTCACGTTGAGCAAGTAAACCTTTAATCTTGGCTTGCATAGCTTCAATATCTTCTTTTCTGGCTCCCACCTTACCTTTTTTAAGGTTTTGTTTCGCAGTGTTTAAGTGAGCTTTGGCAACATTATACTCACTTTTTTGTCGATCATAGTCGGCTTTAGAAATAATTCGTTTTTTCCACAGATTTCGATAACGTTTATATTGTTGTTTAGCTTCTTCAAACTGAGCTTTTGTGGCTGCTAGTTCGGCTTGTAAAACTTTAATATCTTCTGGTCTAGCTCCAATTTTCATGGCTTTTAGTCTGGCACGAGCTTGGGAAACTTGGCTATTAGCTTTAGCCAGATTAGTTTTGTAATCTCTAGGATCAAGTCGTGCTAACAATTGCCCTTTTCTAACTTTCTGGCTTTCCTTGACTGGGAACTTTATCAATTGACCCGGGACTTTAAATTTTAATTCCGCCTGTTGGGAAGCCATAACTTTTCCCGGGATTCGCTCAATAGGTTGAGTAGCAGCAGAAGAGTTGAGAATTATTGTCTTTACTGGTTGTACTACTTTTGCAATTGGTGCTTGTGTTTCTTGTTCGCATGAACTTAGAAAAATAAATATAAAACAAAGTATTAAACGCATGTATAATTTACCTCCACAAAGTAACAAACTAAATTTTTTTGTCATTTCGACGATAGGAGAAATCTTTAGTGGCCTTTAAGATTTCTCCTATCGTCGAAATGACAAAAGTTAAAATTTATGAACGTGTTGAGTATATATATCAATTTAAAAAGGAATTTCGGACTTGATAGATACACGAGCTAAGGCCGCAGCACCTACACGTTGAATGGCGAGCACAAACGCTGCTGTACGCATGTCAATATTTTTATCCGATGCCACCTGTCGTACCGCTTTATATGCCTTGTGCATAACTTTACTTAACTCCTTATTGACTCGATCCAAATCCCACCGGAATTGCTGGATATTCTGAGCCCACTCAAAATAACTCACAGTGACACCGCCCGCGTTTGCGAGAATATCGGGAATAATGAGAACGCCTTTTTCAGTCAGAATTTCATTGGCCTCTGGTGAAGTGGGTCCGTTAGCACCTTCAACGATGATCTTAGCTTTTATGCCATCTACATTTTCCTGGTTAATAGCATCTTCTAGTGCGGCAGGAATCAACACATCGACATCCCAAGTAATAATGTCTAAACCGTTAAAGGCTTCACCTTCAGGAAAACCTTTGACACCACCGTGTTCCTTGACCCATTGAATAAGTGCTGGTATATCAAGACCATTAGAGTTAGATATGCCACCGGTGTGATCGGCCACAGCAACAATTTTGGCGCCTTGCTCTGCAATCAACCGTGCAGCGTTGCTTCCTACATTACCAAAGCCTTGCACCGCAACCAGCATATCAGGAAAACGCCAAGACTTTTCTTTTAAAGCTTCGGCTAAAACATACATCACCCCACGGCCGGTGGCTTCTTCTCGGCCTTCTGATCCAAAAAGGTGAATGGGCTTGCCGGTCACGATAGCAGGAGAGAAACCCTCATACTTTGAATACTCATCCATTATCCATCCCATTATACGTGCATTGGTATTCACATCAGGGGCGGGAATGTCAGTTGTCGGACCAATCACGTCTTTCATTTGTTCAACAAACCGACGTGTCAGCATATAAAGATCCTTCTCTGACATACTGTTTGGATCACAGTTAATACCGCCTTTGGCACCGCCAAAGGGCACATCGACAACGGCGGTTTTCCAAGTCATAAGGTTAGCCAAGGCGGTGGCATGATCTTCATCGACACTTGGATGGAAGCGTAAACCACCTTTCATAGGTCCCCTGGCGTTATTGTGCTGCACACGATAACCAATGTAATGGAGTAACTCACCAGTTTCGCTTTCGATAGTCAGCTCAGCTTTGATGGAACGTAGGGGGGTTAGCAGTATTTCCCTAATTTTTTTTGATAATCCAAGGACATCGGCAGCTTTGTTAAAATAAAAGTGACTTTCTGTTAGCATATTGTTCTCCAGTAAGTATTTTTGAAAGGAATGCGAAAAAGAGGTTTAAAAAGGACAAACCCACTTACCCAATTTATCCGTCAACTTAAGGTTTTCACTGTAATCGACTGGACAATCAATCACAACTACTGTGTTATCGTTAATGGCTTGTTCCAAGGTGGGTAGCAAGTCCTCGGTGCGCTCCACACGATAAGCTTTGGCACCAAAACTTTCCGCAAATTGCACAAAATTGGGATTGGTAAAATCAATGTGAATCACTCGACCAAATTGCACTTCTTGTTTCCATTTAATTAAGCCGTAATAGCTATCATGCCAAATTAAAACAATGATTGGCGTACCTATACGCATGGCGGTTTCGAGTTCCTGACAGTTCATCATAAAACCGGCATCACCCGTCACC
>JAUXCJ010000249.1 GCA_030618965.1 Thiomargarita sp. | reverse complement strand
TTAACAGCACTACCTTCATCAGTTGCTTGTTGGGATAAATCAGCTAAAAACAGAGATTGGGTTTCTAAGGCTTCATTTTTTTTCTTAATAGCAACTTTTTCATTTACATTAGCTTGCCAAAAACCAAAAATAGCTATAAAAGTAGCTAAAATAAAGACTACAGCAAAAAATATGGCAAAGTTAAGGCGAGTACGTAATTTTCTGATTTCATCTTTAATCGCTTTTCTACTGGCTTTAATTAATTCAGGCAATTTTTTAGGCTTGCCTAACTCTTTTGCATCATCACATTTCAACCATTTTTCAGCTTCCTGCAATTCAACAGCATCTAATAATCCACCTCCTTTATCTTTTAAATTTTCCCAATTCTTAACCTTCTCTTTCAAATCCCGCCAAGTTAATTCTGCGGTACGTCCATCTTTAATCCATTTTTTTAATTTAGGCCAACTATTAATTAACGCTTCATGAGCAATATCTACTTTTTTATCTTCTTTTTCTGCACCACTGAATGTTAAAAGACGATGACGTTCACTCGTCAAATGAGAAATTGTTTTATTAAATAGTTTTACATCATCCTCATCACTACGTAAATTTGCTAATAATTGCTGACGACGAGTATTTGGCCGTGCTTCCCCAAACTGAATTAAACGCAAAAAAATACGTCTAACAATAGTTCGTTGTGACTTATTTAAATTATCTAACGCAGCATCAGCATGGATTGCAATAGCCGCTTTTAAACCCTTTAATGAACTATCTTTTTCATAAATTACTTTCTCATAAGCTTTCAACGGTAAATAACGCCGTTCTAAATGTTCCCAGAGTAAAAATAGAGTTTCTTGAACAAATGGCAAAAACCCCGGTTCTTTTTTAGCATCATTAACTAAACGTTCAACTAAAGTATCCTCTATATACACATCCACTAATTCAGCCGGTTTTTTTATTGCTTCACGCAAAGCATCTTCATTTAATGGTGCAATTTCCATTCGATGAGATTTAATTTTATCCCAACAAGATGAAGCCATCATTAATTCCGGATAAAAATCAGCACGGACTGTTATAACCAGGTAACAGTTAGATTTTTCAAATATCTGAAAAAATGCCCTTTGAAAACGTGCTTTTTGTTTTTTAGAAAGATAAAATAACTCTTCAAATTGATCAATGACAAAAAATAATTGTTTGTTATCCTCCGGTAGTTCTTTGAATAGTTCAACAACCATATCTGCAAACCCCGCCGGACGTACTATCTGAATTGACCATTCTATCCCTTTAAAATAAGGACTTTTAACTAACTGAGGAATTAAACCAGCAAAAACCAATGAAGATTTACCAATACCAGATGGACCAATAACGGTAATAAAAGGATACTCATGCAGTTTTTTCAATAATTCTTGAGTTTCTAAATCACGACCAAAAAAATATTTATTATCGTCTTCAGTAAAAGCTCTTAAACCAAGGTAAGGATGAGGTAATACTTCTGGTGGAGGTTCCGGCAAATTTAATAAATATCGTAATTGCTTTATTTCCGTATAATCAAACTTATAATGTTCGTCAATCGCCTCAATAGGCAAAGGTACATCATAATGTTTTAATTTTATATACAGTAATTTATTACGTATATTTTTGACTTCTGCAACAACTGCAAGACGTGCACTGTATTTACTCCAAACATCCATCAAAAAAAATGCTGGAGTTAATATCAATAATGTATAACGACTCTGTTTTATCGCTCGTTCAAATTCATCAGCTATATCTACTCCGGGCTGAAATTTTTCACGAGTAATAATACGCTCCGATGAAAACCCAAGTTCTGGTATAAGATAACCATTTACCCATTTTGTGTCATTGTTAATATCCTCTTCGTTATCCGCATAGGAAATAAATAGATCATAATCATAATGTATTGGGTTTGGCATTTTGAGAATCCTGAATGAATTTTAATCCTCCCTCAATTTCCTTGATAGGGATTGAGAGAGTGTTAGAGTTATTTTTTTGGTAAATGTCCTTGCAAAGTTTGTACCAAACGGTCAAATTCTCGTTCAGCACGGCGAGGATGTGACAGATTAAGCGTTGTCAACATACTCAATCGTACCGGAATTTTACTTTCATCCATAGCAGCGAATTTAATCGGCAACAACCGATAACTTCCTTCTTTAATCCCCATCGTTTGACCTAACACATTTTCAAAATGAGCCATATTATTTGCTAAATAATTATCTGATAATACAACGATTATGCGTTTTGCAAGTTTAATACCTTGCTCTATACTAACAATTTGTTCGACACCAGGTTTGCCTTCGCCAGAAACAGTTAATTTCAAACCTTCATTTTCCAAACTCTTAATGAGTGTCTCCCATACCCAAGTCAAATCAGGCTCCTTATCTACATAACTGATATAGGCATCATAATCAAATATTTCTTCAGATTTATCACCTATTAAAGCCAATTCTTCATTGGAATTCCAATCATGAATCCACATAAAAGTGGCGGTTTGTTCAGCTTTTTTTTCAGTACGGAGTATCTCAAATCTTGCTTGTAAATTTTGAGTGATGGCTTGCATATCTGGCAGATGGTTGGCTGATTTATCCAGTTGTAGCATCAGTTCTTTAGTAAATAACCCCGTTTTTTCATCATCCAAGTTTTTAGCGAATTCACCCGGCTTGGCTGCCATTAAAACAAATTGCTCCCGATTTTCTAAGGGTTTACCATTTGGAAATGACCTTTGCGGTAAATCTTTCGTCGCTCCCATATTTTCCACGTAATTAGCACAAGCATCCACAAGCACGATTTGCCGAGCTAATGCCCCAGCGTGAAAATAGTCAGTTCGTAGAAAAGCCAGCAACGCATTCAAATCCAGATTTTTTTTATTCGCAACGGTGGCATCGGCATAAAAAAGCTGCCGCTCCCCTGCTGTGGTAATCACACCATGTCCACCCCAATAGAAATAAAGTAAGTCATGCGAACTCTGAGCCAACGCCTTTTCAACCAAGCTGGTCACATTTTGCTCCGTCGCCGCCTGAAATGATAATCCATTGGGCAGTTCGAGTTCACGGTTTTCAGCCAAAGGAGAGATAAAAAGCGAGATGTTTTCAGGTGGTACTTGTTTATCACTTAACCAAGTTGCAAATTTACAAGCGTCATGGGCGGGACCCTTTAAATTCCAACTTTGCCCTGCGTCATAGTTTTCAACGCCCACTACGATGGCTGTGGTTTTTTTTGGTTCTCTGTTCATATTTTAGTTATTGTCTGAATCCTCTCAATAATTTCATCCCACATCACCGAATTACTCCAATAGGCACTGTGGGAGTATGGGAATGCTTGCTGGTTATTGACCTCAAAATCGGTTACTTTTGATCCAAAAATACCAGCACCGATATAGCTCAAAAAATCACGGCGATCATACACATTGAACCAAGCTGGAAAATGAGTTGGTAAACGTTCATTTACGGAGACATTTTTAAAGGGTAAGCTCTGTAACGAATTTATTTCATAAAAATAAGGCGATTGTGATCCAGCTGTTATCAGCAATTTAACTTGGGGTAAGTTTTCCTTAATCAACAAATCAACACTCATAATGCCACCTAAACTATGGGCTAACAAAACCACCGGTTCTTGGGCAGCTTGAATTATTTCATGGATAAACGCCCGTATTTTTTCTCCCCGTGCTTGATAAAAGAGAATATCCCCAGCAGCATTAGAAGTTTTGTCAGTTAATGTACCCCGATTGCGTTTCGCATAATAACTGCCAATGTGAGTTGAGAGCCCAATCATAACAGATTTTGTCAAATCTCCTATTATGCTACGACTTGAATCTCCTAAAGTCGCTGCCAAAAGTTCAACGACCTTATCTCGTAAACTAGCATGAGTCGCAATTATTGGTAGCACATTTTCTAGTGCGTGTTTTACAATGGCTTGTGCCAC
>JAUXCJ010000119.1 GCA_030618965.1 Thiomargarita sp. | reverse complement strand
CCTCCGACTTAACATCATAAACGAGCAAAAAATGTAGAACACCACAAAAATGATAATTTGCGCGTAATTTTATGAAATGAAAGCTATTGTAGGAGAACTCAATGTTATCAACAATAGAAGCAACCATTAATCCTTATGGACAAATTGTTTGGTCAGAACCAGTCCAAATTGATAAATCACAAAAAATACTGATTACCTTTTTAGAAAAGCCTATCCAAACGCAAGTTCTAAAAAATAATTCACCTTTTCCTGTTGTAACACTGGATCAAGTTGCTGGTTGTCTTGCTTATGAAGGCAAAACTAAAACCTTAGAAGACATGGAAAGAGAACTTGCCGAGGGGTTAAAAAATGAAAAAACGGCGGGTTGTTGATACCAATATTTTGATTCGTTTTCTCACTAAAGATGATCCTGAACAATATCAAACAGTTTATGCGTTATTTCAACAAGAGGATATTTTCTTGATTGAAACCGTGTTGCTCGAAACCGAATTGGTATTGAGATATTCGTATAATTTTGACAAATACAAAATTATTCAAGCTTTTAGAGACTTATTGAGTTTACCCAATGTCTTTGTTGAAAATCTTCAACTTATTAATAATGCACTAAATTGGGCTGAGCAAGGTTTAGATTTTCCAGATGCCTTACACCTTGCCAAAAGTCAAACTGAAACTTTTTTATTGACATTTGATGAAAGGTTCATTAAAAGGAGTCAAGGGATTGGAAATTGTGAAGTTAAATTGCCTTAATCCATAAAATATGGCAAAGCTAGAAATAATAGGGGATATACCACGTTTTCCACTCACAAATCGAGTCATGTAGGGTGGAAAGCTACGCAATATCCACCCTAAAAATCTGCAAATTATTGTTGAACATTATAAATTTTGTCAGAATGACTCGAATACAACGTAAATATGCTAATAAATTAGCGACGTATATTACGCCGATAATAACTATAAGTCACCACCACTTTATCCTTGGGATGTACGGAAATATCAAAAGTAATCTCTTGATTATGTTCCCGTTTATAGGGATTAGAGGCTTTTTTAATTTCCCACTCTTTAGGCATCGGTTCTTTGAGAGTGACAAACACCGCTTGCTCTTTGAAATTTTCGATTTCTACCCGCATGGTTTCTTTAGTATCATAAAGAACCACTCTATTTCGCTTAGCGTTGCGGCGTTCATTGAAACGCTGTTTACTCATTTGACGTTGCGTGACAACGACATCGCGGCTCTTACCAATGGTTAATTTTAGTGCTTGTCCCACCGGGGTGAATTTAGCATTATCTTCACCCAAAAAGAGGCGGCTGCCATGTCCATCTTCTCCATATAAACGGGCTTTGCCATCCCATAACGCATGTTTGCCTAAACCGTTTTCGGTCGTATTTTCTAATTCATAGTGAACCGGAATACCGACATTATCGCTAACTTGTTTAGGATCCCAAGGTAATTTAGCTGCATCAAAGGTAAAGCGTTTTTTGATCGGCAACTTTTTGGCCGTAAAAAATTGCATCCGCTTGGTTTCTCCGCTTAATATAGCACTTTCAAAAGCTTCCCCATAATCCAGTTGAAAACGACTGTCTAGTAAATTTTCCCCAGAGAAATTTCTCAAGACTAAGAATGAGTTTAAATCTAAATTAGACTCATCTTTTCGCACAACCGCTTGGTAGGTGACTAAACGATCAATTTTGTTGAGCAGATAGCTGATTCTGACACGCACTTGTTGCCCGGTAGGACTAGCTATTTCCCAAACTAAAGCTTGTTCATTAGGCGGGTAACTGACGCTTAGCACAGTAACTGCTTGTGGTTGTTCTAGCACCGTCAAGCGGATTGAATCTGGTAAAATTTGTACCCCTTTCCAAGAAAAATCAACTTTATTGAGTCCTCCTTGTAAAGTCAACACACGCTCTTCTTCAAGCAGCGTCGCACTGGGATTATCTAACCGAATTACGGTTGCTTCGCGTTCTGGTAACGCCACTAATTTAATCCGTGCCCAACTGCTTGCCGATAAAATGAGTAACACACTGAAAACAGTACAAATCAAGGAAGTAGTCAATTTCATGGTGAAGTCCTCTGTTTTTGGCGACGTTCTCCTTCAAACAAGGTGAGCGTATAATTCAGGAGATATTCTTTGGTACGCGCTGGCAAAGTGAGACGATATTTGATCGTGTCTAGATCGACTTTTTCATAACTGCCAGGCAATTTTTTGGGATTTGTGATTTTCCAGTAAGAATGCGGAAAATGTTGGAAAATTTCTATGTCTACCGGTAAATCACGGTTATTTTCTAACTTAAGTTGCCAAGTTTGAATCCGATCATGTCCCGAAATATTACCGTTGAAGTCAAAAACATAGTTTTCAGTTCGGTAATTCATTAAAACCGGTTTCACTTTAATATATCTTGCCGCGCCCAAATTCAGTTCTACTTCCTGTTTAACTGGAATATATTTAGTTTTCGTGGCAGCGACATAACTTAAATGTTTGTCAGCCAATTGCCGGTAAATCATCACCTTGCCGTCAGGTAACGGCGTTTCACCTAAGTGATGTGCTTTATCATTTTTGAAGAATAATAAGCGTCGCGCTGGTTTTCCATAACGATGTTCATCATAACGATAAAGGGCACGCACGGGAACCTTGGCCACATCTAAAGAAATCAAACGCTTACCCCAAGCATCAAGAATTGATTCGGTTCCTTCAATGCTATAGAGGAAATATTCGGATAAACCTTCTTTAATGATTTTTTTGCGGACTGGAGCTGCCATAGCTTTCATTGACCTTCTTGACCTCCCTTCGGCCATTGAGAGTCCAAATAGAGATGTAGTAGTTTTTGGGGTTGGGCGTGGCATAATACTGATCGGCATACCATAAGGCGGATGGCGTTGGGCTAATTTGGCAATTTGATCAAGTAAATGGATTTTACCAACCACAACTCGCGTTTCGGCATTAAAATAATCTTCTCCGCTATGATTATCAACGCGCACATAATTTTGCAAGCGCATCGTTTTTTCATCAGTTGACAAAGTACAGGTATAAAAAGCCCGCCAAGAAATTCCTGAGGTAAAAAAGGTAATTTCGACAGGCACTGTACCCGCTACTTGTGACTCAATTGTCCAAATAGCACTCCCTTTGACATTAGGCGGATAAGCCACTTCCAATAAATTGACTTTTCCAGCATGTTGTGGTGCATCCAAATAAACCGACGTAGGATCAATCAAGGTCTGCGCCCAACTAAATTCTAAGCGATTGATACCTTGTTTGAGAGTTAAAGTGCGTTGTTCCCGCACCAACGTTAAATCAGCCGCATTGTAAATAGTCAACTGTACCTGATCACGCACGGGTAAAGTGACTAAATCAATTTTGGCCTGTAGTTCCAGTGGTAACAATATGGCTACCAAGCATAACAGTGCTTTTTTACACATGGTTGCTCCTTTTGGAGAGTGAATTTAATCATTTTGGATGAACTTCAAAATGGCGACAATGTTATTATAAACCTACATTCGGCACACTGCTACTGTAAATAAACGCAAAGGCGCAAAGACGCAAAGAAAAACTATCCGAACTATTGATGATTAGAGTTGAAGATTTTTTATTTGCAACTGTGCTAAAATTTGAGTTTTTACTTTTTACTTATAAAATGGGTGATAAAAATATGTGGCAAAATAAATTCCTGCTTGGCATGAGTTTCTTATTAGTTTTAGGAAACAGTCTTTGTTTAGATGTAAGTGCCTCCGAGGGTTTTTCCGGACAATTTTCTTCTGTCATGATTGGCGTTGATAATGATGGGAAGTTGACTGGATATTATGAAAACCATACCGGTTGGGATAATCGTTATAACGCGCCTAAATATAGTTGCCTATTTTACATTTATGGCACTCGCCGTGGCGATATGTACCATATTAGCACTTGGTATCCTGGCGATTCTGAGTATATTGAGGGCAGCCTCAAATTTATCGGTGACAGAAATAACACGATGATTCGTTTGAAACTTGATGACGAACATGGTGGCTGTTGGAATGTCGCGCCACTATTGAAGGAAGGCGATGGGGTGGAATATAATTTGACTAAACGTGGTAACTGGCACTCAATCCGCATAGTTTCCGCTGATAAAGCATTTTTTTATTCTTCGCCAAATTCAAGGAATAAAAGAAAGGCTTATGTGATTAAAAACGATGTGTTGCGAGTCTTAAAAACTCAGGCTAGATGGGTAAAAGCGGAATTTGGTAAATATAGAAGAATTACTCGTGGTTGGATAAAATCCTCAGATTTATTTGCTGATGAACCGGTTAGGACAAGATGAGGAGCATCCCATAAAAAAATGAACCAAAGCGTGTTTGGAAAAAAACGGCGATATTGCTGGTAAGCCAAGCCTTAAAACTCTATCCTTTTGCTGATTTTTAGTTCAAAGCAAAAAATAGCGATAGTTGTCTTGTAACAAGTTAATTTTACATGGTAAATATGTTATAATTAGCTTTCAATTTTACTTTGAGGATAACGCCATGAAACAAGTTGCTCCGTTACGTTATGATGTGATTTTCAAGAAGGCTTTTGGTAATCCAGAAATGTTCAGCGCTTTGGTTGGTGACCTTCTTGATTTACAACTTGAAATTGATAAGGTGGAAAATGACAAGGTTTTTGTTCCTTCAATAGGTAAAGTGGCAACCAGATTTGATTTGTTTGCTGAAGATAAAAAGAATCGGCTCATTATCGAAGTTCAACATGCCCATTATTCAGATACTTATGAACGTTTTGTGTATTACCAATGTACTGCAATGGCAGAAACAATTGCTAGTTCAAGTAATTATAGTTTTCCTGTGACAGTCGTCACTTTAGTTTTTTTTACTGGCAAAAAAGCTCCAAATCCGAATGGTAGCGGTATTTTGGTTCATGATTTTGAACCGAGAGATATTGCAGATGGTGAGTTAGTTGAGGGGGTTTATGGGAAGAAACATCGGCTGATTTTTGTCTTTACTGGTTCGCTCAAAAAGAAGAAAACACCAGAAAATTACTTTGAATGGATGCAAGCGATTGATGATAGCTTAGATGAAGAAGTTAATGAGAAGGATTATACTAATCCCCATATTAGTCGTTTGTTTGAAATGATTGAAAAAGATAAAATTACTCCAGAAGAACGCGCCCGTATGAAAGATGAGTATAGTAAAGCGGCATTAAAGAAAGAAGGTTTTGATGAGGGTAAAGAAATCGGTTTTGATGATGGTTATGGTGAGGGAAAGGAAGATGGTATTGAGGAGGGTATCAAAAAAGGCAAAATAGAAACTGCTCGTAAATTTAAAGCCCTTGGCGTTTTAACGGAAGAGCAAATAGTCAATGCGACAGGGTTGAGTTTTGATCAGGTGAGAAATTTGTAAAAGGCTCAAATAGACAAAAAATATCTGAACTGTGATTCTGGTGATTTATGTGATGGCCTCTGATTTCAAAACCAATCATCAT
>JAUXCJ010000063.1 GCA_030618965.1 Thiomargarita sp. | reverse complement strand
TCCCCCCGCCCAGCGGGAGGGGGCTAGGGGGCGGGAGAAATTTCAATTAAATCACATTTCATCTTGAAAATTCTCAAGTCCTATAATTTCACCAGTTTCAAGATAAATATTCCATTCCTCAGAATGCTCTTCAGCCATTAATTTTTCTAATGCTTTTACTTTGAGACGCACAATAGGCTTACCATCAGTACTACTACGCTGCCTGACTCGACTTTCTTCATTTGAATAAACAGATAATTCAATCGGAAAAATGCGCTCATAATAAATATGAGTATAGTCTTTATATTTTCCACCAACATGAATTGTTACTTGTTTAGTTTTGAATTTCCAGCCAAGTTGATCAAGATAGGACTCAATTTCTTCAATATTATCAGTAAATACATGCAAATCAATATCGCTGCCATAGCGCACATGCCCAGTACTCACCGAACCAATCAATCTAGGTTTAAAATCTGCCAGTGCCTTCATTGTTTCAAGCGCGATTACTCGCATGGCAAATAGGCGTTGCTGACTCAATTCGCCCTCAGTGAATTGGACAAGTGTTCGTAGTGCTGCTTGTATTTCACCATTAGAGGGTAAATCTTTGGGGCGATAGCGCATTTTTTTATCTCCGCCGCGCCCAAGTAGACGTTTAGCAGCGATATATTTTGCATCTAAATATTGATCCACGCCTTCTTCGTACATCAAACGAGCTGCTTCTCGGGCTAGGTTTTGACGGAGTACATCGGAGCGTTGTCTTCTCATAAGATAATAATTTGATAGATATTTTGTTAAGCAAGCGGCTTGTTTTGATAATAATAGGCAGGTTTTGTGCTGGCAATAATGACAGAGGCATGTTCCATCAAAATGTCGATAGCCTCTCTCGGTTGCATAACACTGGCATGAGGTGAACGTCCTTTCAAATCCCAAGCATGTAATAATTCCAGCTCACGGAGTTGTGGAGTATTGCGTAGCCAGCGGCGAGTGGATCGGGGGGCTACTAGCAAGTGCAAATGATGCCTGACGAGCCAAACGATGCGAGGGCTGAGTAAACCTTCTAACTCATCCGCACCAATATCAGCATGTTTTGGGGTACTTACAGCTTTACCAATATCGTGAAAAAGGGCAGCCGCCCATAGTTCGTAATCATCGCAGGCTTGGAGCGACAATTGAAAAACTTGTAGAGAATGATAAAGGACATCGCCTTCAGGATGATAATGTAAACCCTGAGGCACCCCATCAAGGGAAGTCAGTAAAAAATAAAGGTGTTTTTTTAGGAATGGATCAACATTAATAAATTGTGTCATATAAACCGGATTGCAGCACCGGTGGGCTTAAGTCAGCTTGAGTCCGTGCCTATATTAACAATTTTCAGATTCAAGGGCAATAAGGGCAAGGTAACCTTGCACTCCAACTTGAAAAAAACCACAAGCCCAATTACCATAAACAATTTCAGGCACGGCGTTGAGAAATTTGTTTTTTAACACTAATGTTATATATTTAATTGATTAATAAGGATATTATGCCATCATTCCTACTATCCCGCCTGCTCAGTATGTTTACTGTTTTGCTGGGTGTTATTACCTTAATCTTTTTTCTGATTCATCTCGTCCCGGGTGATCCTGTCCAAGCAATGCTTGGAGAAACGGCAACACCTACAGATTTAGAGGCATTGCGTATTGCATTGGGACTAGATCAGCCCTTGTTGACGCAATGGTGGCTTTACATGAGCAACTTATTCCAAGGTAATCTTGGCAACTCTCTTTATTCCAAGGAGCCAATCATAGATATACTGATTGAACGCTTTCCTGCCACCTTGGAATTAGCCGCTGCCGGTTTACTGGTCGCCATATTGCTGGCATTACCACTGGGTAGCATCGCTGCGCTGCGTAAAGACACTATTTATGATAATGGTGCGATGGTGTTTTCATTACTAGGCGTGTCGATTCCAAATTTTTGGCTAGGGCCAATGTTAATCTTATTATTTTCGCTGATGTTAGGCTGGTTTCCTGTCAGTGGTAGAGAGGGGGCTTTATCTCTGGTCCTACCTGCTATCACTTTAGGTACCGCGCTGGCTGCGATTTTAGGGCGTATGGTACGCTCAACTCTATTAGAGGTCTTGAATGAGGATTATATCCGCACTGCCAGAGCCAAAGGTTTGCGTGAATCAGCGATAGTCATCCATCACGCACTACGCAACGCCTCTTTACCTATTATCACCATATTAGGCTTACAATTAGGAACTTTGTTAGGCGGTGCCGTGATTACTGAAATTATTTTTGCTTGGCCAGGGATTGGACAATTGACGATTGAATCAATACAACGGCGTGATTATCCATTGGTACAAGCTTGTATCTTATTGATTAGTTTAAGTTATGTATTTGTAAATACTTTTACTGATATACTTTATGGTTGGTTAGATCCACGGGTGCGTTATAGTGTATAAATATCAAATAGTTATTCCATCATTTATACTAATTATATGGTTTGCATTAGCTGTATTCGGGCCTTGGCTTCCTTTAGAACCTAACTACATTATTCTACCCAATATATTACAAGCACCATCGTCATTTGAATGGTTGGGTTATGATGATTTAGGTCGTCCCGTTTTAGATCGTCTTATAATGGGTGCGAAAACATCATTTTTTGTCGCATTTGGGGTCATCTTTGTCTCAGTTACCGTAGGCACATTAGTTGGTGCAATCAGCGCATGGTTTGGCGGCTACATTGATTTAGTCCTTGTGCGAATTATGGATGTTTTCTTAGCCTTTCCGGGCATATTATTAGCCATAGCATTATCAGGGATATTAGGGCCAGGGATTGAAAATGTGGTCTTTGCCCTCTCAGTCGTCGGTTGGGTAGGCTTTGCCCGATTAGCACGAGCCCAAACTTTATCGCTTAGACGACGAGAACATGTTCTCGCCGCGATTGCATTAGGCGCACGCACTCCCCGTATTCTGTGGTATCACATTCTACCTTTATTACTCGCTCCACTAATCGTTGAGGCAACTTTTGGAATTGCTGGCATTGTGATTGCCGAAGCCGGTTTATCCTTTTTAGGATTAGGCGTACAACCACCTACTGCCTCATGGGGTAGTATGATAAAAGATGGCACCAGCTACATGCTAGTTGCACCACACATGGTTTTAGCTCCAGGATTAGTTTTATTGTTGGTGGTATTATCAGTCAATATTTTAGGTGACAAATTGCGAGATTATTTAGATGTGAAAAGTCGTTAAAATCTTTGAAAAATAAACCTACGAGGTTTCCAAAACCTCGTAGGTTTTTCTTAACTTTAGGAATTTACTTAGGAATTTACTTATGCTAAAAACTACCCTTTCAAGTCTCTTAGTTTTGGGACTAACCATACAGACTGTACCAGCAGCTGAAAACCAAGACCCTTGTAATCTAAATATAGGCACATCTTCAGACTGGATGAACTGTTTCAATCAACAGTTCAAAAAGCAACAAGCACTAATTAAAGAATTACAAGAAAAAAATCGTCTACTTGATGAACGTATCACAGGATTCCATTCACTGCAGGAAATAACTACTGATGATGGACGATACTTCCGTGATCGTTTACGCAATGGTAGCAAAGGTCCCGAAATGATATGGATTCCTGCCGGTTCATTTCAGATGGGAGATATACAAGGAGGTGGAGATAAAGATGAAAAACCAGTTCAGCAAGTCAAATTGGAGCGTTTTGCGATGGGGCGTTACGAAGTTAGCTTTGCTGAATATGATCGTTTTGCTCAAGCCACAAGTAGAAATAAGCCAAATGATGAAGGCAAGGGGCGTGAAAATCGTCCAGTGATCAATGTTTCTTGGGAAGAAGCTACCGCTTATACTGTATGGTTAAGTCAGGAAACCGAACAAAAATATCGTTTGCCCACCGAAGCAGAATGGGAATATGCCGCTCGTGGGGGAACTGAGACAAAATACTGGTGGGGAAATGAAATCGGTTTTAATCAAGCCAATTGTTGGAATCGTTCCTGTGGAGATTCTTTTGATTTCACAGCAACAGTAGGTTCTTTTCTCCCGAATCAATTTAGCTTATATGATACAGTGGGCAATGTCTGGGAATGGACTTGCTCAGCATATAATAAGAAATATCAAGGAGATGAAACAAAATGTGCTCAAACTGCTACCTCTTTCACCCTGCGCGGTGGTTCATGGGACAACAGCGGATGGAGAGCGCGAGCAGCAAGCCGTATCAGAACCGGAGCCTATGGAGGTAATAAAAGCACTGGATTTCGGATTGTAAAACTCCCCTAAATGGAGTTGGAGTGCAAGGTTACCTTGCACTCCGACAAGAGTCAGGTAATTTTTTATGGATATAATTTACTTAAAAGAATTAAAGATAGAAACAGTCATAGGCGTTTATGATTGGGAACGCGAAATCAAGCAAACTGTGATACTTGATTTGGAAATGGGGGCTGATATTCGTAAAGCTGCTACAACCGATAAGTTAGAAGATACTTTGAACTATAAAGCGGTTGCTAAACGCTTAATTGAGTTTGTGAGTCAGAGTGAATTTCAATTAGTGGAAACCTTGGCTGAACGGATTACTGAAATTGTTTTAACTGAATTTTCAGTGCCTTGGGTACGCTTGCAATTGAATAAAGTCGGGGCAGTACGCGGCTCACGGGATGTGGGTATTATTATTGAACGAGGACAGAAAAATGGCGCAAGTGTACGTTAGTATAGGCAGTAATATTGAACCGCGCCGTTATATCAGTAGCGGATTGGATTCTATGCAGCAGCATTTTGGCGGATTGATTTTGTCTGCTGTGTATGAAAGTGAAGCTGTCGGTTTTGAAGGCGATAATTTTTTGAACCTTGTGGCTCTTTTTGAAACGGATAAGACAGCTGATGAAGTTATTGCTACTTTGCAACATATTGAAACAGATAATGATCGCAAGCGTGTGGTTGGTAAACGTTTTAGTGCGCGTACTTTGGATTTAGATATTTTATTGTATGATGATTTAGTAAATGATGAACTGGCTATTCCTCGTGATGAGATTTTAAAATATGCTTTTGTGTTGTTACCTTTGTCTGAACTGGCACCCAATGCTAAGCATCCGGTGACAGGACAGACTTATGCTGATTTGTGGCAAGCTTTTGATAAAAAAGAACAAGATTTGTGGCAGGTTGAGGTATTGTTTTAAACAATACACTGTTGTAATCGCTTCCTTGCTGTTTCTATCCCCATCAATGATAATAAATGCGCCATTTCAGGGCCATGTGTTTGCCCCGTCAAGGCGGCACGTAGGGGCATGAATAATTTTTTGCCTTTCGTCTGTGTTGTTTGCTTCAGAGTTTGAATCAGTGGTTTATAGTCCGCTTGACTGGTTTCTAGGGCATTTAGCGCATGATTAAAAAAGTCATTACCTGCCGCAGTAATAATGCTTTGTGCTTCAGCTTCTATTGTTAATTCATCAGTAAATAAAATTTTTGCCCAATGTAGGGCTTCGCTGGGATAGCTAATATTGGGACGAATCGCGGTTATAAATTGACTCCGTACCGATTCAGGCACAATATTTAGCACTGCTTCGCCCATCCAAGTGGCTAGTTGTGCATCGTCTATTTTTGCAATAGCTTCATGTTGCCAATGGCGTAGTTGTTGTTCATCAAAATGAGCCGCGGCGCGTCCTAAGCGTTTGATAGAAAATTGTTCGGCTAATGCTGGAAGTGATAAGAAGCTGTCTTCAGTATAGCGATGGCCTAATCTGGCTAAATAATTGAGCACAGCTTCAACTAACCAGCCATTTTTCCTTAAGTCTTGAATATTTTGGCTGCCATTACGCTTAGAAAGTGGGGAACCATCTGTGCCAACTATCAATGCTGTATGCCCATATTGGGGAGCAGTTAATCCAAGGGCTTGTAATATAAGCAATTGGCGTGGTGTATTGGTCAAATGGTCTTCGCCGCGAAAAACGTGAGTTACTTTCATTAGGGCATCATCGAGCGCATTACAGAAGAAAAATGCAGGAGTTCCATCTGCACGACGGATAATAAAATCACCAATATCTTTACCGAGAAAGCGTTGCTTACCTTTTACTAAATCATTGAATTTAATAATATCACTATGCTGAACGCGAAAACGTAGCGTTGGCTTTAATCCCTGCTCAAACTTAGCCTCGATTTCAGCTTCGCTGAGATTGGCACAAGTACCAGCATAACGGGGTGCTTTTCCCGCAGTGCGTTGCATTTTGCGGGATAAAGCGAGTGCTTCAGGGCTACAAAAGCACGGATAAATTTTGCCTTGTTGTTCAAGTTGCACGTAATATTTGGTGTAAATTTCGCCGCGCTCAGATTGATAAAATGGCCCTTCTTGCCATTGTAAGCCTAACCATTGTAAATCTTCCATGAGTTGTTCAGCGAATGCAGGTTTACTGCGTTCAGAGTCGGTATCTTCAAGGCGTAATAAGAAAATGCCATGAGCCTGTTGTGCGTATAAAGCATTAAATAAGGCAGTACGTGCATTGCCTAAATGAATCAAACCGGTGGGGCTAGGGGCAAAACGGGTTTTTATTGTGTTCATACACTATATTCCAAATTAATTTTGTTTATAATTTAATCATGAAAAGCTTAAATGATCAAATCAT
>JAUXCJ010000271.1 GCA_030618965.1 Thiomargarita sp. | reverse complement strand
TCATTAATTTCTTCATCGGTTGACAACAAAATTACTTGATGGCTGGCTTGATGAAAATAATTATCGACTAAATTTTGGCGATGTTTGCCATCAAGCCGACTCAGTGGCGTATCAATAATCGCTGGCAATGGCCGGCCAGAGGCTCGGCTCAAACCCCATAAGATGGAAACAGCCAATAATTGTCTTTCACCTGCTGAGAGACTTTCAGGAAGTAAACGCTCATGGCTGGCTGTATAAACTGTCAAGGTGTAACTATTTGGATCAATTTCGATTTTATTAATGAAATTATCTTTTCGTATCATTTGATGAAAACTCTCTAAAATCAGGTATTCGAGTCTCCGAATATGTTTTTTTGTCATAGCCAGCCCAAATTTATCTAGGGTGTGGCGCACTTTATTTGAATGTTTCAAAACACGTTCAGTGACTTCATGAAGAAATGATTCTCGTGCTGCGGTTTCATAAAGCTGAGTAAGATCATTTTTTTTACGAGCGATTACATTTGTGACACGTATCAATTCCTGTTCTAAGAAGTTAATATCAGTTTTGATTGTCTTAATATTTTTTTGCTGTTCATTAAGCCTCTCTGTGATGCCTTCTAAACTTTCAGGATCAGGAATACTGGTGATTTGCCGTTCATAAGCGTTGATATTATCTTGGGCTTTTTCTGCTTGACGACTGATTTTTGCTACAGTGGCTTGTATTTTATGAAAATGATTATCCTGTAGGGGAACAAAAGCCATTGTATCAATATTCAAATAACACTCTGTTTCAATATATTTTTGTCGTTTTTCCTTATCCGCAGCGAAAAACGTGTCAATGGCTGACAATGCCGATTTTTGAACCTCGTGTTCTTTTAATAAATCAAGCAATACAGCATCACGCTTTTCGAGTTCATCTTGAAGTTCACGATAATGTTGTGCTTCTTTTTCTAGGATAGCTTGCTTTTCAGTTTCACGGAGAAAATCTTGGAGTAAATTTAATGGGGCATCACCTGCAGCCAGTTCGCGCAATTGTTCTTCAATTTCAAAGTGTTTTTGGTGTGCATCTTCTAGTTTACTTTCAATCGTAGTTCTTTGTTCAAACAGTTCGCCGCCTTCACGACGATATTCATTCTCAAGCTGCTGTCGTTCCTTTTCAGAAGCTT
The DNA here is from genome assembly GCA_030618965.1 of Thiomargarita sp. GTDB lineage: Bacteria > Pseudomonadota > Gammaproteobacteria > Beggiatoales > Beggiatoaceae > JAUXCJ01. The sequence continues at coordinate 2,602 of JAUXCJ010000271.1, read as the reverse complement.
TTAAACGTTCTTGGGAATAATCTTTCTGTTCAACAATTTCTAGTATGTTTTCATCAAGTTCCTTAATTTTATCCTCTAGGGCGGTGATCTTTTCTTGACTTTCCTTTGATTGTAGTTGCGCTTTGCGTTTATTACGTTCTACTGTTAATAAATCTGTGGATAAACGATCAACTAAATCTAAACCGAGCAGGGCATGAATACCAATTCTGAGTAAATCTGCCGTTTTCTCTCTATCTGCCAGCGATTCAATTTTTTCGCCGTCGAAAAAGAATAAATTGCTTATGCGAGAAGGTATAAATTCTTCAACGTATTCATACCAGTTATCTGTTAAAACTGGGTCTAAAATGCCATCGCGCTCAACTTCTAAGGTTTCTTTGATGCCCTTACCGGTTGAATACCAAGAACGATGAATGTGAATAGATTCTTCTTTGCTATCCCTAAAGTGTTTAAATTGTAGTTCAAGGGAAGCTCCTTTGCTGGGATCAGCATGGTAATTAATCATTCTGCCTAAATAATCAAAATAATTACTGTTTCCTCGATTTGAGTATTTTGCAAACTTGCCATAAAGCGTTAGTTGCAAAGCATCTAATAGGGTGGTTTTACCACTGCCATTGAGTCCGCCTAATAAAATAATCGCTTTTTTGGGAGAAGGAGGTGTTAATTCAATTTGATGATGGCCTTTATAAATGCCAAAATTATCTAATACAATTTTTTCAAAAATCATTGATGGATGGGGACTTTAAATGAGTGATGATGGGATAAATCAAAAAATAAAAATTTTTTTAATAATTAAGGAATTTTAACCTTTTCACCCAAAAATTTTGGGGCCGTTTTTAATATATATAAATCTAAAACTGCTTTGAAACGGGCAAAATATTCTCGAATTGGCGTTTTCATATCAAGCGCAAAAGGTACTTTTCTCGCATTAAAGCCTATTGTTTTTATTCCATAATAATCACTAATAAAAATAGCACGCTTATTATGAAAGGGTTGTGAAACAACAATAATATCATCTTGTGAAAAAACCTTTTGACAACGAACTATCGAATCTAAAGTTCGAAATCCAGCATAATCTAATGTTATTGCATTTCTAGGTATGCCTCGCTCTATTAACGACTTTTTCATGATTATCGGTTCATTGTAATACTTGGTACGATTGTCACCACTAGCGATAATATGTTTAATTTTTTTTGTATTATAAAGCTTCACAACAGCATCAATACGGTATTTAAAATATCGATTAATACGCCCATTTCTTAAATATTTAGCTGTACCTAAAAGTAGAGCTACTTTCTTTGCTGGGATTTTATTGATATTAGAATAAACGCGCTCTTTGGTTTGGATTTCTACCCATAAATAACAAGCAATCAGAGTAAAAGTTAATAGTAGAGATAGTATAAAGAGCGTTAGCAGGGATTTTTTTAAGAATCTGAGGAATGATTTCATAAGTTGTAAACCTTAATAGCATCAAAAAAACCCCTAAAAGGGGGTTTTTTTGACGATTTCTCCCTCCCCCTAGCCACCTCCCGCTAGGAGGGGGGACTTCCACCCCAGCGGGGGGGATTGAGGGGGGGAGAAATCGCATTATTTAGGGACAAGTCTATTTTTTAACTGATAAAATGCCTAATTTCATCAACAATCTTCTGCTTCCTTGCCTTGCCTATACTACTATTCGAGGTGAGTAGGATAGTCTCATTCGGTCTTATTTCCAGAACAACTTGATAAAGCATTGTTTTAGAATTAAAATAAGAGGATATTTTGACTTTAACCTCAGTAATATCTTCCATTGAATGCTCAATCACTTGAGTCCCTAACAAGCTTTGCCGCTCAATCTTAAAGCCACCAACTTCTTTGTCAAACGTCACTGTCACGATTTGACTTAATTCAGCCAATAATCCGATAATAATAAAAATACCCCCTATTAGGAAAATCAACCAGCGATTATCTTGTTCGATGACAAGTGTCGTTTCATCAACACGCTTAAGAAAACGATTAATTTTAGCTGCCATCGCATCCTGCTCGGTACGCTCAGTTGTGCCATAAGGGGTTAAAGCAATTTTCTCTGTTGGTGTTGTTAATATAACCCTGTACTCTGGGCCTTGAACACCATCCATCCAGCGACTGTGGCTCTTCACTACCTGAACATCTTTTAAATCCTTGATAGAAAAAACGATTTGTTTAGAAATGAAGAAATGTGAATGCTTCAGTTCACAATGCCCTTGATCTGGCAACCCTCGCTCACAAATCAACGTTGAAGTTTTACTGAATAGAATGATTATCACAACCCCAACTATTGTTAAGAAGCTGCCCAGTAACCAAAGAATAAAAGGGCGATGTCTTAATATCAGTTGAGTTGGGGTGTCGTGTATAATCTTCATCATATCCTATATAACCTTAAATTTAATCAATATCACATTCATGTATAAGGGTTGCTATTATCAACTTGCTACCTAGACATTGCGTTATATTCTTTTTCAATCAAATGGTTGATAATTTCCATCATATTTTTATAGCCGCCAGCCATTTGAGCACCTAAACGATATTTGCCATTGACAATCACAGCTGGTACTCCCCTGATACCGTATTTCATTGTCATCTCCTT
>JAUXCJ010000429.1 GCA_030618965.1 Thiomargarita sp. | reverse complement strand
GTACTTTTCCTTGGTATGTGCCAGTCAATGTTTTGAGAAATTTGATGATTAAGCGTTTTTTCTTTTTTGGAATTTTGCGCCCTAATTGATATTTAACCATCACATCCACCGCTTCTTCCAAGGTTTTAGCAGAACCATCATGAAAATAAGGTGCTGTCAGTGCTATATTGCGTAAGCTGGGTACTTTGAATTTGTGTCGATCATATGGCTTACCTGTAACATTAAATCGCCCTAAATCAGCCTTTGTCATATTTCCCCGCTTTTCAAAATAATTATTCAGTGCTCCAAAAATCTGATACATATTGCTACCAATATTGATGCCTTGATGACAGGCAACACAGCCATATTGTTTAAATAAGAGATAGCCTTGTTTTTCTTCCTGAGTTATGGCGGTTGCATCACCGCGCAAATAACGATCAAAACGGGCATTGGGTGTGATGAGCGAGCGTTCAAATGTGGCGATAGCATCTTGAATGTTGTTGGCATTAATGCCATCGGAGTACAAAGCCTGAAATGCGCTGACATAAGCCGCATCTTGTGTTAATTTGGTAATAACTTGGGACCAGTTACTCCCCATTTCCTTGGGATTATGTATAGGCCCTTCAGCTTGTGCCTCTAGCGAGGCTGCTCGCCCATCCCAAAACTGTCGAAAATTAAAGCCACTATTAAATACAGTCGGGGCATTAATATCACCTTCTGCTTGATTAATCCCAATAGAATGAACCAATTGATCTGTACCACCTTTTTGTAAATCATGACAACTAACACAGGCTATCGTATTATCAGACGATAAGCGTTTGTCATTAAAAAGTTGTTCACCCAATCGCACTTTGTCTGGATTCAATTCTATGCTCAATGGCAGGGGCTGAATCGGTTCATTGCTGGGGACAGCAAAAACCAGTTGGAAACTAAATAATGCTAGACTTAATAACAGTCCGATTTTTAGTTGCCACTTTTCGACAAATATCATTATTGATGTTCTCCTTTATTTCTTCTTAAAAAAGTTTAAATCAAAATAAATGGCCACCTGAATGATAATTATACCACAGTTTAAATATCTAATAATAAACGAGTTGGGTCTTCTATCGCATTTTTGAGAGTGACCAAAAATTGCACCGCTTCACGTCCATCAATTAGGCGATGATCATAAGATAAAGCTACATACATCATGGGACGAATGACAACTTGCCCATTTTCTGCGATTGGACGTTCAATAATATTGTGCATTCCTAAAATAGCACTTTGGGGAGGATTAAGAATGGGGGTTGATAGCATTGAGCCGAAAATACCGCCGTTAGTGATTGTAAATGTGCCACCGGTTAAATCTTCTATTGAGAGTTGGGCATCGCGGGCACGTCTAGCAAAATCTGCTATCCCTTTTTCTATATGTGCAAAGGACATACTATCAACGTCGCGTAAAATAGGCACGACTAAACCGCGTTGGCTACTCACAGCAATACCAATATCATAGTAGCCATGATAAATAATGTCATCTCCTTCACTGGATGCATTGATAATCGGGAATTTTTGTAAGGCTGCAACTGCTGCTTTGATAAAGAAGGACATAAAGCCTAATTTAACACCTTGCTTTTTTTCAAAGGCTGTTTTGTATTGTGTGCGTAAGTATATCACAGCTTTCATGTTGATTTCATTGAAAGTTGTCAGAATAGCGTGTTCATGTTGGGCATTAAGTAAACGTTCAGCTACTCGTTTTCGCAGGCGCGTCATTGGTACTCGTTCTTCGGGGCGTTCTGATAAATTCTCTTTTAAATTTTTCCTAGAAGCAGGTTTAGGAGTTTGCAATATATCTGCTTTAGTCACGCGATTGCCATGATGTGGCACAGTTGATGGTTCAATTCCTTGCTCAGCCGCTATTTTGCGAACTGCTGGACTGGTTTTCGTGGCTGTGACTATTGTCTCAGATGCACGAATGTCAATATGTCCAATGATTTCTCCAGCTTGAACATCCTCACCATCAGATTTCAGAATGTCTTTTAAAATGCCACTGTTTGGGGCTGGGACTTCTAAAACCACTTTATCAGTTTCAATATCGACCAATTTTTCTTCTTCTAGTACTGCATCACCGGGGTGTTTATGCCATGTTAATAAAGTGGCATCGGTTATGGATTCTGGTAAAACTGGAACTTTAATTTCTGCTATGGACATGATGAATTTCCTTGAAGGAGTTGGAGTGCAAGGTTACCTTGCACGGGGAGTCATGCAAGGTAACCTTGCACTCCCGATTAGGTTATGGAATATTGCTCGTATCCGACTTTTTCTAAATGCACTGCCTTATCTGTTACAGTTTTTTCCAGTGCAGCTTTATATTGTTTAATATTTTGACGAATGTTTGGCTGTTTCACCCCGATAATTTGTGCGGCAAGGATGCCAGCATTTTTTGCACCATTAATGGCAACTGTGGCAACTGGAACGCCTCCAGGCATTTGTACTATTGATAATAGCGAATCTTGTCCTTGTAATGTCGAAGTTTTAACGGGCACGCCAATCACGGGCAAGGGAGTGATCGCGGCAATCATGCCGGGCAAGTGGGCAGCACCCCCTGCGCCTGCAATAATCACTTCTAAACCTTT